>JAKART010000010.1 GCA_021819255.1 Acidobacteriota bacterium | reverse complement strand
CACCAGGGCGCAGATGCGATTGACGATCATCAGCAGGAAACAGCCGGCCAGCAAAAGGCGCCGCGGCTTGATCAGCCCCCATATCTCCGGCCAGACGTCCTTGAACTTCGGCTTGGGGCGTTGCGCGCTAAGATCCGCGGAGATGGACCGGCCCGGAAGGCGCGCCGGTCTCTCGGCCGAGCGCATACCGGGAGTTCCGCCCAGATGGGAACCTCCAAAACTTGCCATTGGCCTCCTGTTAAGCCGTAGAAAGTCGCGCCTGCGATTCCTAAATGGCGCCGGAGCGCCGTGCGGTGATGAAACTACGGACGCAGAGCAAAACGAATATCAGGCATAGCAAAGCCATCGTCAGTTGCTCATGCGTGGCTGCCGGATGGGGGAGTGGTATCTCTCCGCCATGAGATTTGATCAGGTCCCGTGCAGCCATAAACCCGGGAAAGAGAAAACCGATCAAACCCACCGTAACCGCGATATGCATGGAAAGCTTTCGTTTGGATGCGTCCTCGGAGGTAGCCAACTTGGCCAGAACAACCAGCGCCAGGCCAAAACCTAGCGGGATCAGCGAGGTGGGATGAACCGAGCCCGTGGTCAAAAAGTAGAAGATGCCGACTCCAGCGAGAATGGCTCCAAAGTAGAAGGTGATGCGTGACATGTGACTCCTTTCCAAGAGGGGGAGAGCAAAAGCGGATCAAACACAAAAAGATACAGAAAGATGTTGAAAGCGGGCAGACCATTTTCCCTGAAGGTGTAAGCAAGGGGAACGACTCCTGTGGGCGTTTTCCTCAATGAAAACGCCACTGAACGCCCGCTTCCGTACACCCATCATCAGGGAAAATGGTCTAACTCCGGCTACAAACCATGATGAGATCTCAGTTCACGGAAGCTGAGCCCATTGGATGCTTCCCTTTGCCGGTTGGGTGCGAAAACCCCAGTGTTCAGCGTATCCCGGCCCGGAGCGCCACTCAAGATGCCGCGCCTTGAATCTGAGCCAGCACCTCCGCGACCGACCAGTCGTTGGTCGGGTAAAAGGCGAAGATCCGTCCCTGCCGATCGATCACAACCGTGGAGAGGGAGTGCTGCAGGATCCCATTCGCCTGGGGTGTCACGCCCACGTCAAAGAACTGCTCCATCTTGGGAAGTTCTGCGACGGAAGGAGCGGCAAACTCCCAGTGTGAAAACGTCGCGTGAGTGTTCCCCGTATAGGCCTCGCCGTAATCCCGCAGTACGCTGGGAGTATCGTAGGTCGGGTCAAAGCTTACCGTGAGCAGGTGCGTCTGCTGGTAAAGCTTCTGGTCGGACTTCAGGGCTTGATCAATCTTGGCAAAGTTGCGGCTCATGCGAATGCAATAGTCCGGAAGCGGACAGCGCGTATAAATAAAGGTTAACAATATGACCTTGCCGCGATACCGGCGAAGGTCGATCTTGTGACCAGACTGATTGAGCAGCGAAAAGTCCGGAACCTCATCGCCCTTCTTCGGCACATGGTAGTTCACCGTCGGCTTATAGTCCGGCCGAGCCTGGGCAATGATGTCAATCTCAGTCAGGCGCAGGTTTGTCGGACCTGAAGAATCATGATCCACCAGAAGAGTTGCCGTCATCAGATCGCCGGGATGCAGTTCGGAGAGAATCGATGGATCGGCAAGACGGTAGGCCATCGTCATGGCCGGCATGAAGCCGGGGATCTCTTGATGCTTCAGCAGAACCTCGCCGTGGGACAAATCGATGCTGATCACCCTCCCGCGCACCGGGTAATGCTGCGGAGCGGCCGCCGCCGGGGAAGAACTCGTCGGCCTGCGGCATCCGATCAAGGTAGCCGCCATCGCCGCCATCGCGACCAGCAGGAGAACGATAGGCAGACGGCAGCGCATGATAAACCTCTCCCAGGGGGACTGCCGAGGCTCGCGGCCTCAATGGTCCGTTTCGCGCTTTTGCGCCATCGGCTTCGGGCGAACGGCACGATACAAGGCCCGCGAACAGAGCCCCCTCTAGAATGATATATACACCGAGCCACGCATGAGCCGTCCTCACCCCAGATCTCCGCAGCACGACAGCGTGGCCGGTCCATCTGTCGTCTGGCTGGCCACCGGGCTCCTGCTGGCCGGGCTGGGAACGGTTTTGCTCGGGCCGATCATGCCCACCCTGCTGCACGATTGGCGGCTGACCGACCAGCAGGGCGGTCTCTTGCTGGCATCCAAGTTTGTCGGAGCCTTTCTGGGCGGAGTGTCGGTCCCGCGGCGCTTGCGCCTGGGAGTGCTCGCCGGCGCCATCCTATCCTGCATCGGCTTTGCGGCCTTCGCCCTCAGCACCGGACTCCTCAGCGGCGCCGCTTGCCTATTTGTCAGCGGCTTCGGCCTCGGCCAGTTGATCGCCTCCTCCAACATCGTCGTCGGCAGACGATTCACCAGCCACACCGGCTCAGCGCTGTCGCTGGTCAACTTTTTCTGGAGCCTGGGCGCCGTGCTCTGCGGACTGATCGCCGCGGCCGTGTTGCCGCGCTTTCACCTGCGCCAGGCGTTGCTGAGCTTCGCAGCGATGTTCCTGGTCACCGGAATCGGTGGGCTCATGCAGCCATCCCAGGACGCCGCGGCTACACCCGACTCGCCTTCCATGCAATCCGTGTCATCACCGTCACATCTCCTGTTTCGCTTCGGAGTTCTGCTCTTCCTTTACGGTGGCCTGGAGACCTGCATCACGGGATGGCTCACCACCTACACGGTGCGCTTCTCGGATGCGCGCCTTCTGGGTGGGCAGTCGGCAATCGTTCTGCTCTGGTCTGCGTTGACCGCCGGGCGCGCTCTCTCTTCGGCAGCCTTGCGCATCATCCCCGAGTCCACGCTGCAACGCCTCGGCATGGCCCTCTCCGTTGTCTGGATCGCAGCCTTGACAACCACCCATCATGGTCCGCTGCTCTCGCTCTTCTCCGTGCTCCTGGGGTTCAGCCTGGCGCCCTTCTTTCCCACCACCTTTGCCCTGCTGATCGAAAGCCGGCCAACCGCACGCGCGGCCGGTTTGATCCTCGCCGTCTCCGGACTGGGAGCAGCGCTCTTTCCCTGGATGATGGGATTCCTCTCCACGCAGAGCGGATCGCTGCGCGTAGCCATGGTTGTGCCCCTGGCGCTGGCTCTTACCCTGCTGCTTCTCAGCGCCGTGCCGGGCCGGAGTCCCCAACCGCGGTAAGACAGAGTCTTGAAAAAAGAAAAGAATCTCCTGCGGCCGCCGCTCGGCAGTCTTGCAGCGAGCCCGTCTCCGACTCTCGCCGCTCACGCTGTGCGCCTTGCGGCGCAGCGGCGCCAGGGCACTTGTCGATCGGCTCCGAACTTCGCCTTCACAGGGCGTCCAGGCCGCAACTTGTTCCTCGCGAAACTTCGATATAACGGTAGACGATGTCCTACGCAACTCTCGCCGATCTCCTGAACAGCCTGGAGCAGGGTATACGCTTGCTCCTGCCCGGCGAGCGTGCGGCGCGCAAGGTGAACTCTGCCTTTGATGACAGACAAAGAGCCCGCGGCTTGGCGGCCTGGGAGCCGGCGCAGGCGCTAAGTTGGGTGCAGTGGACTCGCTCGCTGTGGAGCCAGCTCATTCTCACTGGAGCCGAGACGCGGCTCCTGCTGAACCCTCTGCAGGAGCATGATCTCTGGCGCCAGGTCGTCGCCGACTACGCCTCCCGGGAGTCGATCGCCTCCGTCGACGCATTGGCGACACTGGCACACTCCGCATGGCGGCTCGCCGCGGCTTACCGCGCAACCTCCGCACTCCAGCCATTCAAGCTGCGCCAATCCGCAGCCTCTCAGGACAGCCGCGTCTTTGCCGGATGGGCGGACGCATTCACAAAGCTCTGCGCCCAGCGCGACCTTCTCTCTCCGGCGCTGCTCGAAGAGGCCCTGCTCGAACACCTGCGCTCCGGCAGGCTCTCCGCACCGCCATCCATCCTTCTGGCAGGCTTCAGCGAGAGAACCCCCGCCCAGCAGAGGCTGCTCTCCGAACTTCAGGCGCAGGGAACCGGCGAAGCCCTCCGCACAGACGACCTCGCCCGCCGGACCGTCGTCACCGAGTGCGACCTGCACGCTCCTTCCACTGCCAACCCCCTCTGCGCCGCCGTGGTCGCCGCCAATGAGTCGGAGGAGCTGCTGCTCGCCGTGCGCTGGGTGCGCCAACTTCTGCAGAGGGCCCAGGCCGACGGGCATAGCGTGCGCATCGCCATGCTCCTTCCCAATCCAGCCCGGGAGCGCGCCGCTCTGGAGCCCGTGCTGCGCCAGATCCTTACTCCGGAGCTTCAGTCCATCCATGCCGATCCCTCCTCCACGCCCTGGGAGTTCTCCTCCGGATCTCCCCTGGCATCGCTGCCCATCCTCACCGATGCCATGGAGCTGGTTCGCTGGGCCATCGCCCCCTTGAGTCAGGAGCGGGTCACCGCGCTGCTGCTCTCGCCTTACGTTGGTGACAACGGCGCCAATCTCCAGGCTCTGGATGCGGCTGCCCGCTTCGATGTCCGCAGACTGCGCCGCCTCACCCTGCTGCGTTCTGAAATCAGTATCCCCGACGTGCTGGAGCAGGCTGACCAGAGCGGCTCCCAGCCCGGCTCCTCCGAGCTTCTCGCCTGTCTCCGCTGGCTGCGCAGAGTGCAGGAGCACGCCACCCAGGACCTCCGCAAGCCGCGCGAGTATGCCGAATGGATGGAGTTCATCCGTGAGCTGGCGCGGTCCGCAAACTGGCCCGGAAACCGCCCCTTGACTGCCGCAGAGTTCGCCGCCGCTCAGGCCTGGGAGGATGCGCTGGACACCGTCTCGACCCTGGACTACAGCGGACGCCGGACCTCCTTTGAAGACGCCTGGCAGGCCCTTGAGTTCCATCTCCAGCGAACCGCCTCTCTTCCTGTCTCGGCACACGCCTCCCTGCAGATCCTGAGCGTGGCAGAGGCCGAAGCATCCGTTTTCGATGCCGCCGTCGTGCTCCGTTTTACCGATGCAAACTGGCCGGAGAATGAGCAGCCCCATCCTCTGCTGCCGTGGGCGCTACAGCGCTCGCTGCAGATGCCGGGCGCCGATCCTGCCGCAACCGCTGCGCGCAGCCGCGGGCGGCTGGAGAGACTGCTGCGCTCCACCGGAAGCATCCTGTTCACCTGCGCCGCCCAGAACGAGAGCGGCCATCTGCGCCCCTCCCCGTTCCTCGAAACCCTGCCCGTCGAGCGTCTCGATGCGGCTACCCTGCTCTCCTCTCACGGAGCCGCTCCGGCCTTGGAGGAATCCACAGAGGCCATCCCCTGCCAGACCGTTGCCGACGACGAGCCTCTGCCTCCACTCCCACCGGGTGAGGTCATTGGCGGAGCCTCGGTGCTGCGCCTGCAGGCCGCTTGCGGCTTTCTGGCCTTCGCCCAGTTGCGCCTGGCCTCCAGCGAGGTGGAGCACCATCCTCTGGAGGGCACCCTGGGTCTTGACGCCGGCGAGAGCGGAACTCTGCTGCATCGTGCGCTGCAGAACTTCTGGAAGACCGTCGGCTCCCAGGAGAGGCTGCGCAATATGCGCCCGGACGAACTGCAGGCCACCTTGACCCGTTCGATCGATGCGGCCATTCCCCGCCGCCTCCGCCTGCAAGGCGACTGGGATCAAGCCTATCTCTCGCTTCTCAAGCAGCGGCTCGAATCTCTGCTCAGGCAGTGGCTCACCCACGAACGGGAACGCGGTCCCTTCAGGATTCTGGATGTGGAGCGGAAGGAGTCGGTCGCAATAGGCCCTCTCACCCTGGAGGTTCGTGTCGACCGTATCGACCAGGTGCAGGACGGCGTCTTTCTGGTGGACTACAAGACCGGCTCGCCGATCCACACCGGGCTGTGGGATGGCGACCGTCCCGACGACCCACAACTTCCGCTCTATGCGCTTCTGCCCGAGGCCGAGGAGCTCAAAGGCCTGGCCTTCGCCTGGATACGCCCGGGCGAGCAGATGAACTGGGTGGGATTTCAGGCCCAAGAGGGAGTTCTTCCCCTGTCCACGTCAAGGCCCTCCTCCACGCTGCGGGATATGGCCTCTTTGCAGCAGGCCTGGAGCCATACACTGGCGCGCCTGGCGGAAGAGTTCGCCCAGGGCAAGGCTCAGGTGCTGCCCAAGAGCTACAACGACAACTGTGTAGCCTGCGCCCAGCGCCTGCTCTGCCGCATCAACCGGTCCGCTCCCTCGGCGCTGCACGCTGACGATGAACGGAGCGCGGAGAAGGGAGACGATCTCCCTGTCTAAGCTGCTCCACCTCCCTTCACCCCCCAGCGACGCTCCGAAGCGCGCCGCCGCGCTCGATACCCGCTGCTCCTGCATCGTGGAGGCGCCCGCCGGCTCCGGCAAGACCGGCCTGCTGGTCGCACGCTATCTCAAGCTGCTGGGCGACCCCTCCGTCGAGCAGCCGGAGGAGGTGCTGGCCATCACCTTCACCCGCAAGGCGACCGCCGAGCTGCGCGAGCGCGTTCTCGAACAGCTTGGCAGAGCCGCGGCGCACCTGGAGTCTGGCCCTTCCACCGATGCAGAGCCGCTCTCGCCCTTCGAGCTCGAAACCCTGGCTCTGGCCCAGGCTGCGCTCTCACGCGACCGGCGTCTCGGATGGGATCTTCTCCACCGGCCGTCCCGCCTGAACCTACGCTCCATCGACTCCGTCTGCTCTCAGATCGCCAACGCGCTGCCCATCCTCTCCGGAACCGGAGGCCCCCGACAACCGCTGGAAGATGCAGAGCCGCTCTACCGCCAGGCAGCGCGCAGAACCCTCCTGCAACTCGGCAACACCCGCTCGCCCGACGACCGGCGGCTGGACGCCGCGCTGCGCACCCTGCTCCTGCATCGCGATGGCAATCTGGCCGACTGCGAGGCGCTGATTGCAGACATGCTGGGCACCCGCGAGCAGTGGGGTGAGCTGGCGCCGATCCTCTCCGCATCCGCCTCCGGCTCCAAACAGGACGCAGCACTCGAAGCTGAGGTTCGCCGCAGCCTGGAGCGCTCGCTGGAGAACGTCATCCGCAGCGCACTCTCCCGCGCCCTCCACGCCCTCCCCGCGGACACCTTGCGGAAGCTCACCGCGCTCGCCGCCCGGCTGGCCCCGTACGGCGGGCGCGATGGCGCTCCCTCGCCGATCGCTCTCTGCGCAGACCGGCTGCAGCCTCCCGCAGCCGCCGTAGCGGATCTCGACCACTGGGTGGCGCTCATCCGGCTGCTGTTGAAGTCTGACGGCAACTGGCGCAAACGCTATTGGGCCACGGACCTCAGGTTTGAGATTCCGAAAGCGGACGCGCCGGCGCTGAAGGAGATCGTCGAAGATCTCCAGACCCACCAGCCCCCCGGCGGTGACCTTCGCGAGATCCTCGCCGCCGTTCCCAGGCTGCCTCCGGCAACCTACCCGGACGAGCAGTGGGAGGTCATCAGGGCGCTCTTTCAGGTGCTGCGGCGCGCACTGGCTGAGCTGCGCCTGCTCTTTGCCGAACGCAACGCCTGCGACTTCACCGAGTTCGCGCTCTCCGCCCGCGCTGCGCTTCGCGCCGGCATCCTGCCCGAGGCCACCGCCGCAGATCCCGAGGCCACCGCCGCAGATGCTGCCAACGATCTCGCCATCTGGGCTGGAGCCAGACTTCGCCACATCCTGGTCGATGAGATGCAGGACACCTCCTCCGGCCAGTACGAGTTGCTCAACCTGCTCACCCACTCCTGGGACGGCCACACGCAGACTCTCTTTCTGGTCGGCGACCCCAAGCAGTCGATCTATCTCTTCCGGCAGGCGCGCGTCGAGCGCTTTCTCCGCATCACCCAGGAGCAACGGCTGGGCGAGCTCGAACTCCGCCCGCTCGCCCTCACCGCCAACTTCCGCTCCCAGGCCAAGCTCGTCTCGGGCTTCAACGCCATCTTCGGTCAGATCTTCCCGCGCCCCGTCCCTCCATCCGCCGGCGGAGCTCCTCTACCCCTGGGCGACAGTGTCGATGTCCCCTTCGTCGAGGCCCAGGCAACCCAACCGGCCAGCGACGGCGCCGGCGTTGTCTGGCATCCCAGTCTGCGGGAAGCCACTCACCCGGACGGCAACTCTCGCGATGAAATCGCCGCCCGCGAGGCCCGCGAGATCCGGTCCATCATCGAGCAACGTCAGGCCATGCCCCTCCCGGCCCATCGCGCCCACAAGCCCTGGAGGATCGCCGTGCTGGGCCGCACCCGGCTGCACCTTGAGGCGGTCATCGAGGAGTTCAAACAGGACCGGGGATCCGGCCCGCTGCCCTACCGCGCCATCGATCTGGACCCGCTCGACGAGTTGCCGGAGGTTCTGGACGCCCTTGCGCTCACCCGCGCCCTGCTGCACCCCGCCGACCGCGCCGCCTGGCTGGCGGTGCTGCACGCTCCCTGGTGCGGCCTGGGATTGGCCGACCTGCTGCGCCTCACCGGGGACAACGCCGTCCCGGCCTCAGCCGCTGCTGCACCGATCGAGCCCCGCGAGCAGACCATCGCCGAACGCGTCAGGGCCAATCGCCACGCCCTCAGCCCGGCGGGCCAGATCCTTCTCGATCGCGTCTGGCCAACCCTGGAAGCCGCCCTGGCTACGCGCGGAAGAACCTCCGTGGCGACCCATGTGGAGCGCACCTGGCGCTCCCTTGGCGGTGACCTCGCTCTGCCCGCGGCCAGGCGCGGCAACGTGCGCCGCTACCTGGATCTCCTGCTGGAGATCGAGAGCGAGGGAGAGCGCGTTGACCTGAATCTGCTCAAGAGCCGCCTCGCCAACCTCTACGCGGAGCCGGCGCCGCCCACCACCGAGGATGGACGCCTTCAGGTCGAACTTCTGACCATCCACAAAGCCAAAGGGCTGGAGTGGGATCTGGTGCTGATCCCCGGACTCGACCGTGGCAGCAGGAAGAACGGCAGCGTCTTGCTGAACTGGCTGGAGTTCGATCAGGCCTCCGAACCCAGCCACGGATCGGAGCAAGCCGGGCAGCCGGCCGCGGCCGTCATTCTCGCGCCAATCAACCAGAAGGGAACAGAAAAGGGCGAGCTGGCCAACTGGCTCACCAGCGTCCAGAGCCGCCGTCAGGCTGCGGAGATCAAACGCATCTTCTACGTCGCCGCTACTCGGGCCCGCGAGGAGCTTCATCTCTTCGCCACCGCCTCCGTAACCAGCAAGGGAGCGCTCGCGCAACCCCGCAATGACAGTCTGCTCAAGACCTGCTGGCCCGCCGCCAGCCAGCTCTTTGAACAACTGCTCTCCGAGCGCGCGGCGCAGACCGGCGACTCCGGACTGCAGCTAGCTGCCGCCGGAACCCCCACCCCGGACGACGAAGAACTTCCAAGCCCGGCCCCGGCCCCAGCGCCACCGGCGCCGACCATCGAGCGGCTTCCTCTGAGCTTCGATCCCTCCGCAAGGTTTCGCTCCGCCGAAGAACGCCGCCTGCTCTATCCCTCCGCATCGGCGCTGCGCCACACCGCCGCGTTCCAGCGCCCGGAGGGCTCCTTTGCGGCCCGCGCCTTCGGCAACGTCGTGCATCGCTACCTGCAGCGGCTGGCGCAGCTCCTGCAGCAAAGAGCTTCAACGCCGGACCATAGCGCCGATCTGCTCCCAGATCCGATGGGAACCCTGCGCGACGGCCTTCTCGATGCTCTCGCCGCGGAGGTCCCCTCCTGGCGTCCCGCTCTGGCGGCGAGTCTGCGCAGCGAGGGCCTCTCTTCCACCCTCGCCCAGCGCGAGTCGGCGCGCGCCGAACGTGCTCTCACGCTCGCCCTGCACGATCCCGCAGGCCGATGGATCCTCTCCCCACATCCCTCTGCCGCCAGTGAGCAAACCGTGAAGCTGGCCGCATCGGAGGCCCAGGCCCTGCGTTTGGACCGCACCTTTCTTGCCGCAGCCGAACCCGTCGCAGACGGCAGCGGATCCATCTGGATTGTGGACTTCAAGACCACCGAACAGGGCAACCTCTCCGACGCAGACTTCGAAGCCGAGGAGACGGCAAAGTACAAAGGCCAGATGGAAGCCTACGCTGCGCAGCGCCGCACGCTTCCTGACGGAGACCGGCCGATCCAGCTTGGCCTTTACTACCCGCTCATCCCCCGCCTGCTCCACTGGCCTGCTGCGCCCTCATCCTGACCACGATGGGTCCGAACCGCCTTCCCTTCATCACTCGGGGTGCTTCCTATCTCGTTTTTCCTCATCACCCCGGGTGCCGGGTGCCCCACATCTCGTTTTTCAGAGATATGGGCTCGCAGGACGCCGCACCTTTCTCAAAGACCAAGATCTGTCGCGGACCAGGCGGCCGTTCCATCTCCGAGTCTTCTTGGGAGCGGCTTGTCGTTGAGGCCGCCACAGACTTTACCGAGCCTGTAGAACTCGGCCGAAGGCTGCATCGTCAGCCCTGCAACACGCGCACCAGCGTCGCCGCCGCCGTCTCGCACTGGACTCGGCTGACGTCCCCATGGGTCACCAGGCGAATTGACTTCCTTCCCAGCGAACTACACAGCACGCCCTGCCCCTTGAGCTCCGCAACCACCTGGACGGCATCCAGTCCTTTTACATCGAAGCGGACGATATTGGTCTGCACCGCAGCCAGATCGATGGCGACAGACCTGCACGTTGCCACGGCCTGGGCCAGAAGCTGTGCGTTGGCATGGTCCTCGTGCAGACGGGACGGTCCCTGCTCCAGTGCAATGAGGCCCGCGGCGGCCAGCACGCCGGCCTGGCGCATGCCTCCGCCCAGCGCCTTGCGGAAGATGCGGGCACGATGCATCGCTGCGCCTGAGCCCACCAGCATGGAACCCACCGGCGCGCCCAGGCCCTTGGAGAGGCAGAAGTTGACCGTATCAAAGCCGTGCGTGAGCTTGGCAACTGGAAGGCCCAGCGCCACCGCACTATTGAAGATCCTCGCTCCATCCAGATGCGTCGCCAGCCCAGCCTCTCTGGCGCCGCGCCAGATCTCTTCAAAGATAGGGAGCGGCGTCACCGTGCCGCCGGCCATGTTATGCGAGCTCTCCAGGCAAAGCAATCCCGTGGAAGCGCGATAGTAGCTGGGCCGCGCAATCACAGCACTGATCTGCTCCCAGGTGAGGATGCCATGCTCGCCGTGGATCGCCCGCGGCAGACAGCCCGAGAAGGCAGACATCATGGCCATCTCCCAGTCCAGCACATGGGAGCGCGCCTCGCAGATCACCTCCTGTCCATGTTCCGTGTGCAGGCGGATCGCGATCTGGTTGCCCATGGTTCCCGTGGGAACAAAAAGCGCCGACTCACGGCCAAAGATCTCAGCCGCGCGCGCCTCCAGGCGATTCACAGTTGGATCTTCGCCATAGACGTCATCGCCTACCTCGGCCGCAGCCATGGCGGCCCGCATCGCAGCGGTAGGACGGGTCACGGTGTCACTGCGCAGGTCAATACTCTCGGCTGGCAACTCTCAAATCCTCCTTGGCCTCTCCGCCGGCTTGCCGCATCAGGCAGCCACGCCCATCAGCAGCCTGGTGAATACGTCATTGGACAATAGACGGCCGCGCAGCGTAAGCCGCCAGCAGCCATCCTCCGCCAGCAGCAAGCCATCCTGAACCAGCTCGGCGGCGGCCTCTTCGGCAGGCTGGACCAGATTCGCGGGGAAGTCCCGGCGAAGTTGCCAGAGGTTCACGCCCTCCGTCATCCGCAGACCAAGAAAGATGCTCTCCTCAAAGGCCTCCGGTCGCCCGATTTCCACGATCTCCACGATGCCTTCATCGCTGCGGGTCAACATCGGGAAGGCTGGAGAAAGCTCTTTCTTCATGTACCGCGCCAAATCCTCCGGGTTGGCAAAGCGCACGGCGCTGCTTGCGCCTTCGCGGGCAGCGCGCTCTTCTGTCATGGCGTTGTCGCCCCGCAACAGCATGGAGTGAGCATCCAGTCCAAACCCAATGTAGGGAGCACGCCGCCAATACTTGCAGTTGTGGCGCGAACGGTACTGCGCAGGCGCAAAGTTGGAGATTTCGTACTGGGCAAACCCCTGCGCCGGAAGCCACTCGCAAGCGCTCTCATAGAGCGCAGCCGTAATCTCTTCGCTGGGTAGCGCATCTGTATGGAGCCGCCGACCACCGGCCAGAACCTCCCTGCCCAGGCGAGAGTCATCATCCATCTCCAGCATATAGACGCTCAGATGGTTCAAGCCAATGCTGGTGACGACCCGCAGCGACTGCTGCCAACTCTCCTGCGTCTGGTAGGGCAAGCCGGCGATCAGATCGACGCCAAGGTCGGTGATTCCAGCTCTTTGCAGACGATGAACCTCGTGGACACAGCCGCTCCCGGTGTGGTTGCGTCCCACCGCAGCGCTCTCACGGTCGACAAAGGACTGCACACCCA
Source organism: Acidobacteriota bacterium (assembly GCA_021819255.1). Lineage (GTDB taxonomy): Bacteria > Acidobacteriota > Terriglobia > Terriglobales > Acidobacteriaceae > Granulicella. The sequence continues at coordinate 4,712 of JAKART010000010.1, read as the reverse complement.
GGCTGACGCGATTCACCCCCTGGCTCATGGCTTCGTTCAGCAGCGCATCGTCGATCTGGCCGGGCGCCGCCTCCAGCGTTATCTCCGCATTCCCGGCAATCTGGAACGTCTCCCGAAGCGAGACGAAGATCCGTCTCAGTTGTGCCGGAGCCAGAAGACTGGGCGTGCCTCCACCAAGGTAGACCGAGTCCACGCGGCGAGGAAGATGAGCCCGCAGGTTCTCTGCCCTGTTCGGAGCCGTTGCGATCTCCCGGCAGAGCCGGACAATATAGGCCTCGATTGCCTCCGCTGAGGAGACGCCGGAGGCGAAGTTGCAGAAGCTGCACTTGGAGCGGCAGAACGGCACGGAGACGTACACGCCCAGCGTGGCTGCCTGTTCGGTCTCCGCACCCGTCCGATTGAGTCCCTCCGTCTCCATCTGTTCCATTCTTTCACGCCCCTTTCCCCTGGCTCCCGGCGCCCAGCGTCTTCGGGAGCCTTTGCAAAGGCTCTAAAATAAACGGAATGGCCGACGACCAGAAGAAGACCGTAACGACGGCTCAACCAGCACAACCGGAAGGCTCCCGTCAGATTGCCGACGACGACATTGTAGGGAAAGCCTACGACGCCCGGCTGATGCGGCGGCTGGCGCGATATCTCGCGCCCTACAAGTTGCAGGTAGCCGTATCGGCAGTCGCCATCGTGCTCAAGGCCGGCAGCGATGTTCTGGGCCCGTACTTTGTCAAAGTCGCCGTGGATACCTACTTTGACCCGCTGCGCCAGAAGCGCTCCTGGCTCGCCGCCCAGCTCAGCCCGGACCCCGTTCGCGGCGTCAGCGAGATTGCTGCGCTTTACCTGGCTTCGTTGGGGCTGATCTTCGCTCTGGAGTTCGTCCAGACCTACCTGATGCAGTGGACCGGGCAGAAGATCATGTTTGATCTGCGCAGTCAGATCTTTCGCCATATTCAGCAGATGCACGTGGGATTCTTCGACCGCAACCCGGTGGGACGGCTGGTCACGCGCCTCACCTCTGACGTGGACGCCCTCAATGAGATGTTCACCTCCGGCGTGCTGGCGATCTTTGAAGATGTCTTTGTGCTGAGCTTCATCGTGGCGATCATGGTGAAGATGATCTGGCTGCTGGCGCTGCTGGCGATCTCCGTCCTTCCCTTGATCCTCTATGCCACACGGCTCTTTCGCATCCACGTTCGAGACAGCTACCGCCGACAGCGGGCGGCCACGGCCAAGATCAACTCGTTCACCCAGGAGTATGTTTCGGGCATGAGCCTGGTGCAGTTGTTCAACCGCGAGCAACGTGCATTCAACGACTTTTCCGCAGTTAACCTCGAAAACAAGAAGGCCTGGACGGACGCCATCTTCGCCTATGCGCTCTACTATCCAGTAGTAGAACTTCTGAGTTCCATCGCCATTGCGCTGGTGATCTGGCGCGGAGGAATCTATGCCCTGCACAGCACCCCGGCCCTGGCCGCTCACGCCGCCTTTCTGCATCCGGTGGTGACGCTCGGAGTTCTCATCGCTTTCATTCAGTACGGGCAAAGGTTCTTCCGTCCCATCCAGGACCTCAGCGACAAGTACAACATCCTGCAGGCGGCCATGGCCGCCTCCGAGCGAATCTTCAAACTTCTCGACACCGGAAACGAGATTCGCACCAGCGCTCACCCCACACCCGGCGACGGCAGCGGCAGGGTCGAGTTTCGCGGCGTATGGTTCACTTACCAGACGCTGACGACCGAGCAGCGGGAACGCATCTGTACACTCTCTGACGAAGCTCTGGGCGAGTGTGGTGATATCGAGTGGGTTCTGCGCGGCGTCAGCTTCACGATCGAGCCCAATCAGACAGCGGCCATCGTCGGCCACACCGGCGCGGGCAAAACCACCATCACCGCGCTGATGATGCGCTTCTATGAAGTGCAGCGCGGCGCCGTCCTGGTCGACGGCATCGATGTGCGCGAGCAGGATCTGACCCAGCTGCGGCGGCGCTTTGGCGTCGTCTTGCAGGACCCTTTCCTCTTTGCTGGCACCGTCACCCAGAACATCCGCCTCGGGTCCGCATGGATCACTCAGGAGGAAGTAGAGCGCGCGGCCGAGGATGTCAACGTTGCGCAGTTCATCCGAAGCCTGCCCCGGGGATTCTCCGAACCCATTCTGGAACGGGGTTCAACGCTCTCTACCGGACAAAAGCAGCTCATCAGCTTTGCCCGTGCTCTGGCTCATCGTCCCGGCATCCTGATCCTCGACGAAGCCACCAGCTCCGTCGATACAGACACCGAGGTGCGGGTCCGTATGGCGTTGGAGCGGATGATCAGCGGACGAACCTCAGTGCTGATCGCGCATCGCCTCTCGACCATTCAACGCGCGGACACCATCCTCGTCATGCACAAGGGCAAGCTGCGCGAACAGGGCGCCCATCAGGAGCTGCTGGCGCTGCGCGGGCTCTACTACAAGCTCTACCAGTTGCAATATAAAGATCAGCAGTTGGACGAAGACGCAGCCGCGGCCGTCCCGGCATAGAAACTGTACGAACTGGTTCCCGTTTGCGGCGCGACGCAGGCGTTGTTGGCCAAACAGCCACGCGAGGCCACCCAAGGCTCACATCGAGGACAGCCTCGCTACCGCCCGGTCGCCCTCTTGCCCCAAAACCCATGGGGCCTGGGGCAAAGGGATACGGGTCCAGCAAGGTTCTTACCTCGCTCGAAACGTCAAGTGCGCGAAAAATGCTGAACATTGGCCGCGATCCTGCCTCAACTCGATCCCACTTTCCATTATGATCTTGGCAAATGCCCGACCAGTCCACCGCGACCGACGAAAGCCCCACTGCGCCGACAGCGAGAGGGCCGACCTTTGCGAGGCGAGCCGGGCCGGAGAGCAGCTCAACGGCGACCGGATCCACGATGGACAGGGTCTCCAGGGCGGTCGCACTGTGTATAGTCGTCACCTACGTCTCGGGGTTCCTAATCATGTCGCTTAACGACTCACGCTATGGGTTCACAGACATGAACCCACTTAGGCCCCGAATCCTCGCGGCGGGCGGATGGCTCCTCCTACTCCTTGCGGTTCCATTCGAACTGATCCGGCAGTCGATGCGTCCTCCAGCTTGGAGGCCAGAACTTTCGCACTGGTGCGAGACAGGTCCGCTCATCCTCGCATACTGGATCGAGACGACTCCTCTTCTGATGTGGTCGTCTTCGGTATTTAACTACGACTACGGTGTTGCCAGTGCGGGGCGGCAGGTCGATCTCTCCGCCCCGAAGATCATTATGTGGCTTCTTTTCGCAATTCTCGGCGTGATTGCTATTTACACTCTTTCGGAAAATGTGCCCAAGAAAATCACCTCAGGCCTCGCCACTTCACTCGTTGGATACACACTCTACTCCGGAGCCGTTCAGATGTTCGAAAGGAAGCAATTCGACGAGTCAGCGTTATCCCTTTGGTTCACCGCGGTCGGCATCCTGCTCGAAATGAGAGCGAGGAATTGGAAATTTCGGCTGGGCTACTGGCCCCGCGGAATCGTGATGTACCTCGCGGTGGTTTCGATTTTCGCAACCAACTACTATTCACACATCAAAGCGTCTTACGGCGGAGGAGCATTGACCCCAATTCAGATCACCTTTACGAAAAAGTTCTCGCCGGTGCAAGGCCAAACGATCAACTGCATGCTGATTGACGAGACCGACGCTGGACTGTTCGTTTTAGGGAAGAATGAGAAGCACGCTACCTTTATTCCCCGCTCATCCGTCGCAGTCGTCCATTTTGCGGACTCGCCCGAGCCTTCCATCTTCGAGCCAAAATCCGAATGAGAATCGGTGGGGCTCGAAACGCGGCTCCGCCCTGTGTGTCCCCAGAACGGGTTCTAAAATGGGGGCCAAGTAAAAGCACCTCCTCTGATCGGCCAGAGGGAGGGAGTTTTACTGAAATCCAGCGCTTGCTGGCCGCTGCGATAGATTTGGCATGGGCGCGAATCACTTGGCGCCGGTCGGTGCGGCTTCTATCCTTTTTCAGTTGCGCCTTGGCGGCGCCCCACATCTCGGAGCTTGTCCTTTTTGAGATGTGGGTCTGCAGGACGATACTCTTCCACCCATGACGCAAGGGACTGGAACGGCGCTATGGCCACGGGCGCTATCGTCTTGTCGCCAAGCCCTGCATAACGCCTTCGGTCGTGCCTCACCTCGCCGGGACCGCGGCTGGCATTGAGGCGATGCCTGAAGGCACTGCGTGCGAGTTGCGGTTCCACTGTTGAAGCCTGAGTCGTCCTAACCAAAGCAGACCTACCACAAGATAGCCCGGTCTATCTTTCGCGCATTTGCCTTTAGATGGGCTGAGGAAGGTTGGTGCAAACGGGAAGGGCGAGACCCCCGAGGCGACCGGAGTGGAGCAGGCCTCTGGCGCAGGGGTACGTGGGCCTGACTGCCGCTTCCACTGCGACTACTGGCCGGCCGTGAGGAGCATGTCTGCTCCTCTGTTGCTGAGGAGATCTGACAGACGCAGAGAGAGAGAAGCCGTCCCTAACCCTGCAGCTTTCGATATCCCGGAGCGGGCCTCCAGGTCGGAAGGGAGAAGAACGCGGCTCCATCCCACGCTGCAAAGATCTTCGATCTTCTGCGGAGCCCAAGATGCAGCTCAACGGCGACCGAGGGTAACCACGCCGATTGACCCCTGCTCCAATCAAAGCTCCTCCGCTCCGAACCACAGACATCTCTCCGGGATATCGAAAG
>JAKART010000009.1 GCA_021819255.1 Acidobacteriota bacterium | reverse complement strand
CGATCTGATGGCGGCGCACAAGAAGTTTCTGGTCAGCCGCACCGCCGAGGCGATTCTTCTGGCAGGCACAGCTCTTCTGTACCGCAGCTTTGGCACGCTGAACATCGCCGCCCTGAACCAGGAGGTCTTGACGGAACCTCGGCATCGTTTGCCGGTGCTGGTGTTTTCTCTGTGTCTATCTCTGGCCGTGATTCTGAAGTCCGCTCAACTGCCTTTGCACGGCTGGCTGATCCAGGTGATGGAGGCTCCCACGCCGGTATCCGCGCTGCTGCATGCGGGCATCGTCAATCTGGGCGGAGTTCTTCTGCTCCGCCTGCATCCCTTTCTGGATGCCGAGCCGTGCGCCCAGTTGTTGTTGACGGCATCGGGAGTCGCTACGTTCGTGATCGCCGGAGTCGTCATGCTGACCCGCGTGAGCATCAAGGTCCGCCTGGCCTGGTCCACCTGCGCACAGATGGGATTTCTACTGGCGGAGTGCGGGGCCGGATTGTACGGCCTGGCGTTGCTTCATCTGATCGGTCACTCCCTCTATAAGTCCTATCTCTTCCTCAACTCGGGCAGCGTTGTGCAGGCTTACGGCGAGGACGTTTCACTGGGAGAGCTTCGCGTTCTCCGCCATGCCCGCGTCTGGCCGCGTGTCCTGCCGGTATTGGTTCTTGCGCCGGCCTTCTGGGGCGCTCAGGCTCTGCTGGCCGGAACAGCCTACGCTATAGAACCCGTTGCGCTCGTGGTGCTGGCTTTGGGAGTTGCTCCGCTACTGGCGACGGGCCTGGAGGAGGATGGATCTTTGGGATCAGCCCTGGCGCGTCTGCTTTCTCTGCTGGCTCTTTACTATGGGCTGCATCTGTGCGCCGGCGCGATGGTTGGGGCAGAGACGAACCGGCCCTGGGCGGTCTCCGCTCTCTTCGCCTTGGGCATGGCGCTGCTCTATTCGGTTCAGATCGCTGTACGGGCCTGCGACGCCCGGCGAATCTCCCGCCTGCGCATCTGGGTATTCCATGGTTTCTACCTGGATGAGATCTTCACCCGTTATGTGCTGGCGCTCTGGCCAATCAAGATCGGCGAAAGTTCTTCAGACTCGCCTTCCGAAACTTCGACTCATGGGGAGTATGCGTGATCACCACAGGTTGCAACGACATCGGCAAACGCTTCGACATCGCCTCCATGGCGCAGGCCTCCTGTGACCTGGTTGCGCCCTTCTGGCCGCTGGACAGGGCCATTGCCGTGAATCCTTATTGGGGATTCCGAAGCAGGTCCTTCGCGCAGACGATGCAAGAGCTCGCGCATCTTGCCGGTTCACGCATGACCATGCCCCCGGAGTATTACCGGGAGAGGTTTGCCGCCGGCGAGATTTCCAAGGCCAGCCTGGCCGCTGCTCTTGCGGAGTCAGGGCTGGGCTGCACATTGGAAGAGCTGATCCGCTTTCTCGATACGGCGCCGCCCCCGCTGCGAACGGTTCCTTTGCTCTCCGACAGGCTGGACGCGCGGCGCGAGCTGACGCATGCCTATAGCTGGCGAGAACACATTCTTACTCAGATCAGCCAGTGCTGCGCGAGCTACTTCGATCGCTTCCAGGCGGAGTGGCCCATCGCGGAAGATGCAGGGCTCTATGGCTATTGGCTGGAGATGCTGGAAGAGGATCGGGGCAGTGAATTCCTGATGCGCGAGCACGGATTGCGGGAGCGCTGCCGCAGACTGCCCCGCGAACCGCTGGGCGTGCTGGAAGAGGCCGCGCATCGCCTGCAGCTCTCGCCCGACCAAGTCCCGATCTTCTTCACGGCCGCCATCCTGCGCGTGCCGGGATGGGCCTCCCATGGATCGTATCTTGCCTGGCAGGCAAAGCTCGCAGGAGGAGTCGATCCGGCGCACAGATTGCACATGCTTGCCATTCGCGTGGCCTGGGAGCTGTTGCTGGACGATGCGGTCCGTTCGGAGGGATCCGTCTGGGCGGAGTGGCAGATCGTGTGGCAGGAAGCCATCAACGCGAAGCAGCCAAAGGCGGTCAGGATGGCTGCCGTCTGGCTGCGCGCCGAAGAGTTGTCCTATCAACGACGGTTGTTTGAAACGCTCTCACAACCTCCCGGCCGACAGGCCTCTGAGGCCGCCGTGCAGGCGGTCTTCTGCATCGATGTCCGCTCCGAGCCGATGCGCAGAGCCATTGAATCCCTGGACTCCTCTTTTCAGACTCTTGGGTTTGCGGGATTCTTCGGAGTTCCGATGGAGCATCGCTCGCTGGGCTCCGAGACGGCCTTGCCGCACTTGCCGGGGCTATTCCGAGCGGGTATGACTGCGATTCAAACCACGGGCGACCCGGTGCAGGATAAAAAAATGGTGATGAAACGGGTCCGTAACAAGCGGCTTTCGGGTGAGTACTCCCGGATGCCCGTCTCCGCCTTCAGCATGGTGGAGATTCTGGGGATGGGCCGCGCGGTGAGCCTATGGAAGAGCACTTTTGCCCCAGGCCGCAAAAAGAAGATGGGCTTGCCGGGCGCCAAGGACGATGCCGTGGTTCGAATTCAGCTTCAGGCCACGCTAGAAGAGAAGGCGAGTTTGGCAGAGCGCTTTCTGCGCGTGACCGGACTGGATCGAGGGGCGGCTCGACTGGTCATCCTTGTCGGCCATGCGAGCCAGACCAGAAATAACCCCACCGCCGCCGCGCTCAATTGCGGCGCATGTTGCGGCCAGAGTGGCCTGAACAATGCCCGCGTCATGCGCGACCTGCTCAACGATCCGGAGGTGACCGCAGAACTGAAGCGAAGAGGAGTTCCCTTGCGGGAAGATATGCGCTGGGCCGCCGCGCTGCACAACACGACCACGGAGACGGTGCAACTCGACGCGGAGGACTTCGCCCGGCTCAACCCCGGCCGGCAGCGGTCTTTGCAGAACACACTGGCTACGGCCTCCGAGCTTGTGCTGCTGGAGAGGAAGGCGCAGGAGGACCGAGATGACAGCCACCCAGAACCGGCTGGAGCGGCGTCGCAGGCCCTGCAGCGCGCCATGAACTGGGCGGAGACCAGGCCCGAGTGGGGCCTGGCGAACAACGCGGCGTTTCTCGCCGGTCCGCGCCGGTCTACGCGCGAACTGAACCTGGAAGGCCGCTGCTTTCTGCATGAGTACGATGCTGATGAGGACCGGGATGGCGCAGTTCTGGAACAGATCCTGGCCGGACCCGTGGTGGTCGCTCACTGGATCAATATGCAGTACTTCGCTTCGACGGTGGATCCATTGCGGTTCGGAGCAGGAAACAAGACTTTGCACAACGTCGCCGGGGGCGCGCTGGGCCTCTTCGAGGGCAACTCCGGGGATCTGCGCACGGGCCTGGCGTTGCAGTCGATCCATGATGGGGAGCGTTGGCGGCATGCTCCGCTGCGGCTCAGCGTGGTGGTCTATGCGCCAAAAGAGCATATCCGGCGGGCCATTCATCGCAGCGAGACCGCGCGTGAGCTTCTCGAAGGCCATTGGCTGGAGATCTTTGCGGTAACCGAAAGCGGCATCGCCGGAATTGAGGCTGGCGCGCCGTTCCCAGACAGTGCGGATTGGGAGCAGCTTGAGGAAGCGGCCCGGGAGCGTCGGGCCTCATGAGCCGTCGGCTGGAGTGACGGATCGGACCTGCGCAAGGGGTTGAGAGGAGATTGAGCTTCCGGGCGGGGCATCCTTCTGCGCCGGCCGGCGCGGCCGGCCAGATAGCCTCCGGCCCCGCGACTCGAAAAGACGAGATGGGCGGCGCGGGGAACGTAGCGCCTTGTCTCCTCATGCCGGCGGCTGGATGGCGATCCTGGGCATGGACATCAGGTTCAGCCGCTGCAGGGTCTTGCGCGTCACCCCAGTCAGCGGCTGCTGGTTGAGGTGGTTGGTGGCCACCCAACTCCGCTCGGCGGGGGTGGCCAGTACCCTGGCCAGAAGGGACGCCCCTGATTGACCGCCGGGCTTGATCCCCTCGCTGAAGACTTGCACGTAGTAATTGGTGTTGGTGATGGCGTGACGCAGGCGCAGTATGGGCTCACGGCCCTGGACGGCGTCCAGCGGCAGCGGCGGCATCTCCGCCATGCCCGGCAGCAGGCCGGCATCCATGGGCCGCCGCTCCAGCAGCACCTCCGTGACCACGCCGCGCTTGCGCAGCGCCAGCAGATGGGCCACGGCGCGGCTTTGCATGGCGGCTCGCGGCCCGGTGGGATGCTCCCCGCGCGTCTTGCACATCTCCCACAACGGACACTGGGGGCAGAGCGGGGCGCGAGGAAGACACAGAAGAGCGCCCAGCTCCATCATCGCCTGATTGTGGTCTCCGGGCTGATTCTCCCGGGCCGGATTGCGGCTGGAGGGTGGCATCAACTGCTGCGCCACCTGCAGCAGCCGGACTCTGGCCGACGCGCTCTTCTGCTCGGCCTGCCCCAGCAGGCGCAAGAGCACCCGCTCCACATTGCCGTCCAGCACGGCCACACTCTGGCCGAAGGCGATGCTGGCGATCGCCGCCGCGGTATAGTCGCCCACCCCGGGGAGCATGCGCAGCCTGGTCACGGTGGTGGGCAGCTTGCCGCCGAGCTCCCGTTCCACGAACTGCGCTCCGCGGTGCAACATGCGGGCGCGGCGGTAGTATCCCAGTCCGCTCCATAGCGCCAGAACAGCCTCTTCTGGGGCAGCAGCCAGGTCCTGAATGGTAGGGAATCTGCGCAGAAACTCAACGTAGCGGTCTATGACGGTGGCCACCCGCGTCTGCTGCAGCATGATCTCAGAGAGCCAGATGGCATAAGGATCCCGGACTCCCCGCCACGGCAGGGCGCGGGCATGCTGGGTATACCAGGCTCTCAACTGCCGCCGCAGGCGCAGCGGGGAGAAGTGCAACGGGAGGGCGCTCGGACCGGCCAGGCCGGGCGGGGATGGAGGGGCCGGCACGACCTCTGCGCTCGGTCTGGAAGCCGGCTCAGAGACGGGGACGTCGCCAGGATGAGATCCCGTTACCTGCGCGACAGGCTGACTGACCTCCGCGTTCCTGCGTCTGGACATGCTGCAGACAGTCTATCCGGGCGGCGCGGGCCGGCGAAAAGGGCAGAGCCGCAGTGTGCCGATTCAAGACAGTTGGGGATGCGAGCGGGCCGGCAAGCCCGAGCTTGACCGGCTGCGATCCGCGGCGTTGTGGACCTGCCAGAAGAACCTCCGCGGCCTGGACCCGGAGAGCGGACCTGGGGTCTAGACCTGCATGAAGGCGGCGGCGATCCGGGTTCTGCGCGCCACCACCCCGAGCGTGGCGGGCCGGAGTTCGACGGCCGCGGTGAAGAGTCCGCGGACGGGCCGCCAGGCCAGCCCGCGCGAGACCATGGTAGCCAGGGCCATCTGCCCAGAGGTCTCGTGCGAGAGCCTCTTCTGAAAGCGCTCCGGGGTCTCTCCGCGCAGGTACATCTGGGCCGCCAGGCGGCCGCTGTGCAGGGCGATGGACATTCCATCGCCGGTGAAGGAAGGGATCACCACCGCCTGATCGCCCAACGCCCAGACGCCCTGGGAAGGGGCCAGACCACATTCGCGCACAAACCCATAGGGGATGGGGGCCACGGCCAAGGGGTGAGCGAGCAGCGCCCGGGCGCCCTCCAGGCGTTGCCGCAACAGACTGCACTCCTTCTGCATGGCCGCCAGCAGGCTTTCCCAGCGGCCGCCCAGCCGTTGCAGCTCGGTCTGCGCGACGACACTGCAAAGGTTGGCGGCTCCCTCCTCCACCATTTGCAAACCGGCGTAGCCGCCGCGGTAGAGCATGATCTCCACGTGGCCCTCCAGAGCGGCGGCCTGCGCGGGAGAGAGCCTCCAGTACATCTTGAAGGCCACCATGCCGGGCCGGCTTCCCTGCGGCCGGGCGCGGCCGCGAAGATCGTGTTTGCCGGTGGCCAGAAAGGCAGCCTGTGTCTCGATGGGCGCGGCATCGCTGACGATGGCCCGCCAAGGGGCGGTGCTTGAGTCGAGCGGTCCGGCGCCGGGAACAGCGTCGCGGTGAAGCAGCGACTCCACCTGGCAACCGCGCATCACCCTGGCTCCGGCCTGCTCCGCGCATCCCAGCAGTAACTCGTCCAGGCGGCGGCGGGTGAGGGACATAGCCCGGAAGGGCAACTCAGCCGCTTTGAAGGTGCTCCCCCAAGCCAGCCGGACGGCGCGGATCGCCACCCCGCCGGCCTCAGCCACCCCGACTCCCATCTCTTCAAGGTACTTCAAGGCCTCAAGGCTAAGGAACTCGCCACAGACCTTATGCCGCGCCTGAGGATCGCGCTCCAGCAGGGTGACCTGGCGCCCGGCGCGAGCCAGGCCGATGGCCGCCGCAGAGCCGGCCAAGCCGCCGCCGATGATGAGGACTTCCGTTTTCATGGAGTCCGCCTCACCCATCTTCCCGCTGGTCTGCGGATGGTGAGGCCAGGAGAGAGCCGGAGTTGGACCGGCGCGGGCGAGCAGGCCCGCGCGGTTCGCCGGGGGCTAAACCTGCTCTCAAGGCCCCTCGATCGTTGTCCGTGTCAGCGTCTCCCAATGCCTGAACCTCCGCTGAGCGTCTTCGCCAAGCCGGCGCCACGGCAAGCCCGCTGAGGGGATTCCGCAACCAGGAAAAAGCTGGAAACATGCCTTCCACGTCGGCGGCGCAAAGCCCACCGCCTCCAGATCGAAGTATATTCCCGCATCATGAACAGGCGTCCCGCGTCCACGGCCGCGAAGGGAGGATGCAGGGAGTTCGCGCTGATTTGAGGGCAGGGGATGTTTGTCCGCAGCCGGGGAGCAGCCAGGGATTGCGGGTACACTTCGCCTTGCAAAACGAGGCGGGATGGTTCAGGGTAATCATTGTGCCTCTGCCGGCCTGAAGACGGAGGGTGAGACGGACCATGAAGCTCAAAGAGCGCGGACCAGCGGTTCGCAGAAGCGAGATGCGGGGATGAAGAACAGCGAAGGTGATCGTTCAAAAGCGGCATCCCGCACCGTGGGGTGTTCGCGATGAACCGGCGCGAGCTTTTTCTGGGATCCGCGGCGGCTGGTTTGGCCACAGCTCTTCCGGCGCAGCCGAAGGCCCCGGCGTTCACCGGGCTGGATGGAAGGCCACCCGTTTCGCAACGGCGCTTCCAGTCCCAGGTGATTGAAGACGCCATGGCGGAGGTTTGTTCCGGCGTACGCAGCCCCGAGCTGGCGCGGATCTTTACCAACTGCTTTCCCAATACGCTGGACACCACCGTCTTTCCCGGCCCCCCGCGGGGCGAGCCGGACACCTACGTCATCACCGGCGACATTGACGCGATGTGGCTGCGAGACTCCGCCGCGCAGCTCTGGCCGTATCTGGAGTTCGCGGCCAAAGACCCGGCGCTGAGCCGGCTGATCGAGGGCGCGATTCGCCGCCAGGCGCGGCTGATTCTGATCGACCCGTACGCCAACGCCTTTACCCGCAACCTGCATGACCCACCTCTGCCGTGGGCGGTGCATGACGAAACGCTGATGCTCCCCGGCGTGGGCGAGCGCAAGTGGGAGATCGACTCGCTCTGTTATCCGGTGCGATTGGCGCACGGATACTGGAAGGCGACCGGCTCTACGGCTTGCTTCGACGAGCGTTGGATGCAGGCGGCAAAGCGGATCGAAGCTACCTTCCGGGAGCAGCGGCGGACGTCCGGTCCTGGACCGTACCACTTCGAACGCCGCACGAGGACGCCGACCGGGACGCTGGGACTGAATGGTTATGGCAACCCGATACGTCCCAATGGCATGATCTGCTCGGGATTTCGCCCCTCCGACGATGCCTGCACCTATCCTCTGTTTGTGCCGGCGAATCTGTTCGCGGCATTGACGCTGGAGCGCATCGGCGAGATCTCTGCGAAGGTGTATCACGAGCCGGCGTTTGCTCAGCAGTGCATGAGTTTTGCCCAGGAGGTGCGCAGCGCGGTGATGCGGTTCGGGATCGTCCAGCATGCGCGCTTCGGAAAGATTCTGGCCTACGAGATCGACGGCTACGGCAACTCTCTGTCCATGGATGACGCCAACGCCCCCGGCCTGTTGTCACTTTCTTATCTTGGCCTGCTCTCGCAGGACGATCCGCTCTACCAGCGCACGCGCGCCTTTGCTTTGAGCCCGGACAATCCGTACTTCTTCCGCGGCAGCGCCGGGGAGGGAATCGGAGGCCCGCATATCGGCCTGGGTTTCATCTGGCCCATGTCCATCACCATGCGCGCCCTCAGCAGCGGCCGGGAGGATGAGATCGCCGCCTGCCTGCGCACGCTCTGCACCACTACGGCGGGAACAGACTTCATGCACGAGTCTTTCCAGAAGGACAACCCGGCCAACTATACCCGCCCCTGGTTCGCCTGGGCCAACGGCCTTTTCGGAGAGCTGGTGTTGAAGCTGCATCGCGAGCGGCCGGAGCTGTTGCGTCAGTTCACGGTGCAAACCTGAGGGCGGTGTATTCTGACGCCCGAGATGCGAGTCGAGCCCGGCGGCGAAGACGATCGAGTGCGCTGGAGCCGGTTGCGCCGCACACTTGACATTTGGGGAGAGACGAAGCGCGCTTCAACTCTTCGGAGGGACGCTCCATGAGTAGTTCGGCATTTCATGTGTTGGCCAAGCCGATCGGTCCGATCTGCAATCTGGACTGCAAGTACTGCTTCTACCTGGAAAAAGAGGTCCTGTATCCGCAGGCCGGGAAGTGGGCCATGCCCGAGGATGTGCTGGAGAGCTACATCCGCCAGTACATTGAGGCGCATGACACGCCCGTGGTGAACTTCGCCTGGCAAGGCGGCGAGCCCACGCTGCTGGGCGTGGAGTACTTCCGGAAAGTGGTGGAGCTGGAACAGCGCTATGCGAACGGCAAGCGGATTGAGAATGCGCTGCAGACCAATGGAGTGCTGCTGAACCAGGCCTGGGCCGAGTTTCTCCACGAGAACCGCTTTCTGGTGGGGATCTCCATCGACGGGCCACAAGAGTTGCACGATGCCTACCGTGTGGACAAGGGCGGCCAGCCGACCTTCGATCGCGTTCTGCGGGGCATCAACGTACTGAAGCAATATAAGGTTGATTTCAACACGCTGACCACGGTGCATCGCGGCAACGCCGATCACCCACTGAAGGTATACCGGTTCCTGAAGGAGTGCGGGAGCGGCTTTCTGCAGTTCATTCCCATCGTGGAACGAGCGGCGCAGCAGACCACAGCCGCTGGACTCAGTCTGGTCTCCCCGGACTTTGCCGGGACGGCCAGGGTGACGCCGTGGTCCGTCGAGCCAAGGCAGTTCGGACGCTTCCTGTGCGCCATCTTCGACGAGTGGGTCCGCGAGGATGTGGGCCGCATCTTTGTGCAGTTGTTCGATATCTGCCTGGAGATGTGGCTCGGCATGGAGGCCAGCCTGTGCATCTTCCGCAGGACATGCGGCCAGTCCCTGGCGATCGAGCACTGCGGGGATGTTTACTCCTGCGATCATTTCGTCTATCCCGAAAACCGGCTGGGGAACATCATGGAGGCGGGGCTGAAGCAGCTCGTCGCCTCAGACCAGCAGCGCGAGTTTGGCGAGGAAAAGGCATCAACGCTGCCTCGGTACTGCCGGGAATGCGACGTCCGGTTCGCCTGCAATGGGGAGTGTCCCAAGCATCGATTTGCGGCCACGCCGGACGGCGAACCCGGCTTGAACTATCTTTGCGCCGGCTACAAGATGTTCTTCCATCACGTTGATCCGTACATGCGCTTTATGGCCGCGGAACTGACTGCGAATCGGGCGCCGGCCAACGTGATGCCATGGATCGCCGCTCAGCAGGCCCGGGCGGCGCGGGAGCACGCCGGGCGCAACGATCCTTGTCCCTGTGGCAGCGGCAAAAAGTTCAAGCATTGCTGCTTGACGCGCAGTTGAGCGACGCCGGGCCGAGGCAGCAGCGCCGGGGCACGGAACAGTTACAATCCAAAGTGCGCCCCGGCAAACATGCAGGGCGAATCCGCTTGACCCTTGAAGGCTGATCTGGGAGTGGATGGGGGAGTACATGGGGGAGTGGATGGCGGAGTGGATGGCGGAGTGGATGGCGGAGTGGATGGCGGAGTGCATGCGCAGGCTGCCGAGAGCTGACGAGAGGAGCAAGGAGGATGGGAATAGCTAAGAAAAGGCCGCATCGGGGCAAAGGGGGCGGCTGGGCGGTATCGCTCTTGGTTTTCTTGATTCCAGTTATCGCTACGCTGGCGCCTGCGGGAAGCGCGGCCCAGGCAGTGCCGTCAAACCCCGCCGCCTCGGCGCTGGATCGCGTCCAGGCTGGGATCGCGGCCCTGCAAGGCTGGTATAACCCAGCGACGGGCCTGTACCGCACCTCCGGCTGGTGGAACGGAGCGAACTCGCTCACCGTGCTGGTGAATGGCGCGCGCCTGACGCAGACCCACGCGTATGACAAGGTGATTGCCGGAACGTTTGTCGCGGCCCAGAAGAAGAGTCCCGGCTTCATCAACAACTTTTACGATGATGAAGGATGGTGGGGGCTGGCCTGGGTGGATGCCTGGGACCTGACGCACCGCCGAGCCTATCGGAAGATGGCGCGTTCCATCTTTGAGAACATGGCCGGGGGTTGGGATGAGACCTGTGGGGGCGGCATCTGGTGGAGCAAGAAGCGGCATTACAAGAACGCGATCGCCAACGAGTTATTTCTCTCCCTGGCGGCGCACCTGGCCAGCCGCGATCCGCGCCATCGCGCTGAATATCTTCGCTGGGCCCACCGAGAGTGGCAGTGGTTTGCCGCCTCGGGAATGATCAACTCGCAAAATCTCATCAACGATGGACTTACGATTGACGCCTCCGGGCAGGGCGCGGCGGCTTGCAAGAACAATGGCCGGACGACCTGGACCTATAACCAGGGGGTGGTTCTGGGAGGTCTCGCCGATCTCTCCAAGGCGGATTCCGATCCGGCGTTGCTGGAGAGCGCGCAGAAGATCGCGACAGCCGCCATCACCCATCTTGTGGATGGAAATGGAGTTCTGCACGACGCCTGCGAACCCGACTGCGGGGGCGATGGATCTCAGTTCAAGGGAGTTCTGCTGCGCAATCTGATGGATTTAGAGGCGATGGCTCCACAGCCGATGTACTCCCGGTTCATCGAGACCAACGCGGATGCGATCTGGAGGTTTGACCGCGGACCGGGGAACCAGTTTGGCGTCGTCTGGTCAGGGCCATTTCACAGGGCCAATGCCACGACCCAGACCTCCGCTCTGGATGCCCTGATCGCCGCGGCGGCGATCCAGACGAATGGAGATTGAGGGCGCCTGGGTATCATTGCCCGTTGAGCCGCCGCGCCGGACGGCGACGGGCATCTTTGCCGAAGATCCCGGGCTCTCCGCCTGGCCGGCCGCCGGGGCGGGATGGAGACTCGGAAAAGGAGACTCGGAGAAGAGGTAGGGTCGGCTGGCTCCTTACAGCCGCTGAAAGCATCTCCCCGGAGGGAGTCTTGGGCGCCTTGACGTGGGTGGGCCCTCCCTCCAGGGAAAGCGCCGCGCGGCCCCACCAGCAGGCCCAACCACAGGAAGGTGGCGATGGAGCGCTGCAACTCACTGAAGCTAAAGCGAAACTTCAGCAAAAATGGGCTGCGGAAGGAGTTGATGACACAGGGCAGACCACCGCCGAGGCGGGCGGGCCGAATTCATCCGGTGTTTACATCCCGGTTCTGCCCTGGGATGTATAAGCAGGGGAGGTATCTCTGCTGGTCGACTTTGCTCCGAGGCTGAGTTGCAAGACGCTGGTCTCTGGGGCCATCCTTCGTCCAAAAGCGAAGGATGGCCGTTGCGAAGAGGAAGCGGCCCCAACCCATTAGAAAAACAGGAGGAAACGAAGGTGAACAAGAGCTCCAGAGGTGGATGCGCGCGGTTGCTGTGGGGAGTCGGAGTGGTGCTGACGATAGCCTCGGTTTGCTCCGTCGGGGTATTGGCGGCCAGCGGCTTTACCGGCGCTGGAAGCACTTGGGTCTATCCGCTTCTGGCCAAATGGTCGAGCGCCTATCAAGGCGCTACGGGAATCCAGGTGAACTACCAGTCCATCGGCTCCGGGGGCGGAATCGCCCAGATCAAGGCAGGCACAGTTGCCTTTGGCGCCAGCGACATGCCGCTGAAGCCGGAGGAGTTGAAGGCAGGGGGATTGATTCAGTTCCCCACCGCCGTTGCCGGAGAAGACCTGATCTATAACCTGCCGGGAATCGGCCCCTTGCAACTCGTGCTCAGCGGCCCGTTGGTCGCCCAGATCTACTTGGGCAAGGTGACGCATTGGAATGATCCGGCGATCGCCAAGCTCAATCCGGGGCTCCATCTACCGAGCACATACATCACCGTGGTGCATCGTTCGGACGGCTCCGGGACGACGTTTACCTTTGCCAACTACCTTTCCAAGGTAAGCCCGGAGTGGAACCAGAGGGTGGGCGCCAACACCTCCGTGGCCTGGCCGACCGGAATCGGCGGCAAAGGAAACGAAGGCGTATCCTCCTACGTGGAGCGCATCCCCGGCTCCATCGGCTATGTCGAGTACGCTTACATTCTGCAAAATCATCTCTCCGGGGCGCGCATGCTCAACACCGACGGCAAGCTGGTGGCTCCCAGTCTGCAGGGCTTCCAGGACGCTTCGGCGCATGTGAACTGGAAGAACGCGCAGGACTTCTACGTGATCCTCACCAATCAGCCGGGCCCTGGCACCTGGCCAATCTCCGGCTGCACCTGGGAGATCATGCGCAAGGGCGCCGCAAAAGATTCCAACCTGGCGGTGATGCGGTTCTTCGATTGGGGCTTTGAGCATGGACAGCAACTGGCTCAGGCGATCTCGTTTGGCCCGTTGCCCCAGAGCACGATTACGGCCATCAAAGCCTACTGGAGGAAAAACCTTGGCTACGGCATTTAGAGTGGTTTCAGGATCGATTTCAGGATCGATCTGTCCTCTTTGAGAGGTCTTCCGGGCGGCCGCTCGCGGTCGGTTGCATCCCCTTGGAGGGTGATGGCATAAGAGGATGGCGATCCGGGGACTGGTTGAATCGCAGCCGCCGGCGTCAAGGTTCTTGCGAGAATGAAAGCCTATGAGCAGTTTGGACACCGCGGCGAGGATCGATAAGGGATCCGCACCCATAAAACCAAAGGCCGGGGAGAGGATTTGGCGCCTCACAGGCGATTCCTTGTTTCATACCGCGGCGCGGTTTGCGGCTTTTCTGGCCGTGGCGGTGCTCTTTGCCACGGTAATCGCCGTTGCGGTGGATAGCTGGCCTGCGATCAAAACCTTTGGCGTCTGGAGCTTCCTCAAGTCCAGCCAGTGGGATCCGGTCACGAATGCCTTTGGGGCTTTTCCCTTCATCATCGGCACGCTGGTCAGCTCCGCCATCGCCATGGTGCTGGCGGTTCCAATCAGCTTTGGAACGGCGCTATTCATCGCCGAGATCGCACCTTCCTGGATCAAACGGCCGATTGCCGGAGCGGTTGAGTTGCTGGCCGCCATTCCCAGCATCGTCTACGGCCTGTGGGGCCTGGTTGTCTTTGCCCCGGCGTTTGCCCAGATCGAACCGGGGATCAATAGCACCCTCGGGGCCATCCCCGGCGTTGGCCTGCTCTTTCAGGGCCCGCCGATGGGAATCGGCATGCTGAGCGCCGGGATCATCCTGGCCATCATGATCCTGCCGTATATCTCCTCGGTGATGCGGGATGTCTTCATGGCCGTTCCCTGGTCTTTGCGCGAGTCGGCTTATGCCATGGGCTGCACCACTTGGGAGGTGGCCTGGCACATCATGCTGCCCTACACGCGTTCGGCGGTCATCGGCGGAATCTTTCTGGGCCTGGGGCGGGCGCTGGGAGAGACCATGGCCGTCACCTTCGTCATCGGCAACAGCAACGTACTTTCCGCCAGCTTGCTGATGCCCGGCGCCACCATTCCATCCGTGCTGGCCAATGAGTTCACGGAAGCGACCAGCAAGCTTTACCTTTCTTCGCTCATCTATCTGGGCCTGATTCTGATCGGAGTCACGCTGGCGGTGCGTCTCCTTGCCGTTTTGCTGCTGCGCCGCCTCGCCAGCCGGGAAGGAGCTTCCACATGAACTGGGTGATCGTGCGGAGGCGGATGGTTGACGCCCTCAGCAAGCTCCTGATGGGCCTGGCCACCGTGATTGGGGTCTTCTTCCTGTTGTGGATCATGTGGACCACCCTGAAATTCGGCCTCGCCGGCATGCACTGGGATCTGTTCACCAAGGACACACCGCCGCCCGGCACCGATGGCTTTGGATTACGCAATGCCTTTGTCGGCAGCCTCATCCTGTTAGGCTTGTCGCTGCTGATCGGCGTTCCGGTAGGCTTGATGGCGGGCACGTGGCTGGCCGAATATGGATTCCATAGCCGCACCGCGAACACCGTCCGCTTCATCAACGACATTATGCTCAGCGCGCCGTCGATCGAAATCGGCTTGTTTGCCTATGCCGTGATGGTTGGTCCCATGGGGCACTTCTCTGCGCTGGCAGGAAGCCTGGCATTAGCCATCCTGATGATCCCGATCATCGTGCGCACCACCGACGAGATGCTCAGCCTGGTAGGCAACGACGTGCGCGAGGCTGCCATCGCCCTGGGAGCGCCCAATTCGGTTGTCATTACAAAGGTGACCTGGCGAGCGGCCCGCGCCGGCATTATTACAGGCGTCCTGATCGGCCTGGCCCGGATCACCGGAGAGACGGCTCCGCTGCTCTTCACCGCTCTGAACAATCAGTACTTCACCACCAACATCTTCAGTCCGATGGCCAATATTCCCATGGTCATCTTTCAGTTTGCACTCAGTCCCTACACGAACTGGCAGCAGATGGCATGGGCGGCGTCTTTTATTACGGTCCTCTTCGTGCTTGTGCTCAGCATCCTTGCCCGCTGGCTGGCGGGCCGGATTCACGTACAGAAATGATGCCCGATCCAGCCAAAGGAATTGCCATGCTGAATGTTTCGCTTCCTCCCAAACCGTCCAACCCGGCTGCCGGCGACAACGAGCAACCGTGCCCCGCCAAGCTTGCGGTGCGAAACCTGAATTTTTTTTATGGCAAGTTCCAGGCCATCAAGAACATCAATGTTGAGATCCGGCCGAACACGGTCACGGCCTTCATCGGTCCATCAGGCTGCGGAAAGTCGACTCTCCTGCGCGTGTTCAACCGCATCTATGACATGTACCCGGGCCAACGAGCGGAAGGCGAAGTTCTGCTGGATGGCGAGAACATTCTGGATCCCAGCAGCTTTCCCAAGCTTCGCGCCAAAGTCGGCATGGTCTTTCAAAAGCCCACGCCCTTCCCCATGTCCATCTACGAAAATATCGCGTTCGGGATCCGGCTCTATGAGAAGCTCAACCGCTCAGAGATGGATGACCGGGTGCGCCACGCTCTTATCGGCGCCGGGCTGTGGCACGAGGTCGAGGGAAAGCTCAATCAATCGGCCTTGAGACTCTCCGGAGGCCAGCAGCAGCGGCTGTGCATCGCGCGCGCCCTGGCAATTCAACCGGAGATCTTGCTGCTTGACGAACCCTGCTCCGCGCTGGATCCCATCTCCACAGCGAAGATTGAAGAATTGATGTATCGCTCCAAAGAAGACTGTACCCTGATTATCGTGACCCACAATATGCAGCAGGCAGCCCGCGCCAGCGAGTTCACGGCCTTTATGCTGAGCGGTGAGCTGATTGAGGTCTCTGAAACGACCCAGATCTTCACCAATCCCTCCGACAAGCGCACGGAGGATTACATCACGGGCAGATTTGGATGAGCGCCGGCTCACGGGATCTGCTCAGGACCCGTGGGTCTTCACAGAACCTGGGATGCATCAAGCCTGCCTCCGGATCATCGGCAGCATCGGCGCGCCGGCGGCATCCGCGCGCTTTGATCCTGAGGACGCAACACGCTCTCCCACCTCAAAGGGTCAGGATCCGCGGACCATCCCTGGTGATGGCCACAGTGTGTTCGAAGTGGGCGCTGATGCTGCCGTCCACCGTCACCGCCGTCCATCCATCTTCCAGCACCCTGGCCTCCGCCGACCCCATATTGATCATCGGTTCAATAGCCAGCACCATTCCGGCCTTCAGCCTGGGACCCTTCCCCGCCACTCCGTAGTTGGGCACCTGAGGGTCTTCGTGCATGCTCTTGCCGATGCCGTGGCCCACAAACTCACGCACCACGCCGTACCCCTCGGCCTCGCACATCGCTTGCACCGCATGCGAGATGTCGAAGAGCCGCCCGCCCACTACCGCCTTTTCAATCGCCGCATACAAGGATGCTTCCGTAACCCGGAGCAACTTCTCCACCTGCGCGGAGATTTTGCCAAGCGGATGCGTGACCGCAGCGTCTGAATAATAACCATCGACGATCACGCCGCAGTCCACTGAGACAACGTCACCCTCCTTGAGCACCCGCCGCTCACTGGGAATTCCATGGATCACCTCTTCGTTCACGGAGGTGCAAAGCACCGCGGGGTAGCCGTGATATCCCAGGAAGGCCGGTTTGACGCCCAGCTCTTGCACTTTGGCCACGGCGGCGCGCTCCAGATCCATGGTGGTGGCTCCCACTCGCACCGCGCTCTTCACCGCATCATGCACCTTGCGAAGCGCGATGCCGGAGATGCGCATCTTCTCGATCTCTGCCTCGGATTTAATCAGGACGGCCATGGTCTCGCTCACGGGAAGCTAGCTTCAACCGGGTTGTGCCCGCCGGGGATGGCTGCGGCGGCGCCACGCCCTGACGCAAGCGCTGCAGCGCGGCGCGGATGGCGCCGGCCACCTGGTCCACAGGAGCGTCGCCGTCCACTTGCGCGAAACGGCTGCCGTGGGCCTTGTAGTACTCAATCACCGCCCGTGTCTTCGCCTCAAACGCCTTCATCCGCTCACGGAAGACGGGCTCCGTGTCGTCACTGCGCTGAATCAGAGCCGCGCCATCCCGATCGCAGATGCCGGGCAGCAAAGGCGGATGGGAGAACTGGTTGTAGATCGTCCCGCATACGGGGCAACTGAACCGTCCCGCGATGCGCTCCAGCAGGACCTGCTCGGGAACTACGATGCTTATCGCGACCACCGGTAACGGCGCGGCGGCAAGCTGCCCGTCCAACCACTCGGCCTGTGCAAGAGTGCGCGGAAATCCATCCAGAATGTAGCCGCGCCGGGTATCGGGCTGTTGCAGACGGCTTTCCACCATCTGGTT
>JAKART010000361.1 GCA_021819255.1 Acidobacteriota bacterium | reverse complement strand
ATGCAGGTAGCCGGCTCCTCGACCACGGTGACGGTGACGGCCCCGACCGGTATGGCGCAAAACTCTTCCACCTTTCACACCGACATTGATCGAGGCTCGTTCAAGAAGCTACCGCTGGAAAGTCAATCCTCGTCCCTGGTTTCGCTGGTGACGTTGGCGTCTCCCGGCGTAGCGGCGGATTCGAACGGACTCTTCCATGGTTTGGGAGATCATGCATCGAACTCGTTTTCGATCGATGGTCAGCCGATCACAGACCAGCAGAGCAAGGTGTTCTCCAACGAGCTGCCATCGAATGCCGTGCAGTCGATCGAGGTGATCTCCGGAGCGCCGCCGGCCGAGTATGGCGACAAGACCAGTCTGATCATTGAGGTGACAACGCGCTCCGGCCTGGGAGTCACCACGCCGACAGGTTCAACCTCGTCCTCGTATGGAAGCTTTGGATCCACGACCGGTTCCTTCGACCTCAGTTACGGAGGCAAGAACTGGGGAAACTTCTTTGAAAGCGACGGTCTTGATACCGGCCGCTTTCTGGATGCTCCGGAGTTTGAGGTGATCCACGACAAGGGCAATGAGTTCAACCTGTTTGACCGTGTGGATCGGCAGTTTACGCAGGCTGGCGCCTTTCACCTGAACCTGAACGTCAGCCGTTCCTGGTTCCAGACACCCAATGCTCTGAACAATTTGAATATCCAGAACGTGGACGGTAATCAATCGTCCTCGGACGGAGGGGCGAGCGCGAACCCAACTCTGGTGGATGTGGGCAACACCGATCAGCGATCGAAGATTTTGACCTACGATGTGGCGCCCTCCTATGACTGGACGCTCAACCAGTATGCCGTGCTCACCTTTGGGGCCTATGTACGCCGTGACGGCTACAACTATTATCCCAGCAAGAACCCGCTGGCGGACTACAGTACGGTGACGCTGCAGAATCAGACGATCGGCCAGACGCGCAGCCTGACCAACGCGGGAATTCGCAGTGATCTCGCGTATGTGCGGGGTATCCACAATATCAAGGTGGGTGGCGAGTATGAGCAGACCTTTCTGCGTGAGAACGATGTTCTGGCCATCGTGAACAACACCTTCAACTCCCCTTGCGTGGATCAGTACGGCAACTCGCTGCCGGGCTATTCCAGCCCCAGCCAGTGTCCGGCGGGGACCTTGCCCAACTCAAACTATCTCTCCGTTCTGGCGCCCTATGACCTGACGCGTGGAGGCGGCTATTACACCTTCATCGGGCACACCGATGTGAAGGAGGCGGCGCTCTACGCGCAGGACCAGATCACCAAAGGCCCGTGGCTGTGGAACGTGGGTATCCGCGGCGACATCTACAATGGCCTTGCGGTGGCGCGCCAGGCTGAGCCGCGGGTGGGCGTCGCCTACGACGTCAAGAAAACCGGGACCATTCTGCGCCTCTCGTATGCTCGAACCCTGGAGACACCCTTCAATGAAAATCTGGTGCTCTCCAGCCTGGGCTGTGGCAGCGCCGTGCTGGCGCCGCTGTTGCAGTGCCAGCCGGGCGTAAGCACCGTCATGCAACCGGGCTACCGCAACGAGTTTCATGCCGGCTTCCAGCAGCAGGCCAGCCGGTTCCTGGTGATCTCCGGCGAGTACATCTGGAAGTACACGCACAACGCCTTTGACTTCAGCGTGCTGGGCAATACGCCCATCACCTTTCCCATCGACTGGCACAACGCGAAGGTTCCGGGGTTCATGTTTCATGTGACCATGCCGCAGTACCACGGTTTCTCGGCGTTCATGGTGATGGAATCCGTAGCTGCAAGGTTCTTTCCGCCGCAGGTTGCCGGCGCGGGAGCTACGGGAGGTGTGGCTCCGGGCAAGGTGTACTATCCCTTCCGGATCGACCACGATGAAAAGCTCAACCAGACGACCCATTTGCAGTATCAGATTCCGGGCCGGTTCGAGCCATGGTTTGGCTTCAACTGGCGGTATGACAGCGGTCTGGTGGCGGGTTCGACGCCCTGTTATAACCCCTTGTCCAACGATCCCAACAGCGCCTGTCCCAACAGCTCCTATACTCCGGACAGTCCCATTGGAGCCAATGGCGTGCCGACCACGCCGGCGACGTTGAACGGCGTGCCCGCCGTGGTGCTGGTGGACAACAACCTTCCCGCGACCACCAACCCGGTGAACGGGGGATTGGCTTATCTGCCCCTGGACGCTGACGAAGAGTTTGAGGCCGGTCTGAGCTGCGATGGCGTGAAAGCGACGGGCTACAACCTGATTGGCACGCCGATTCCGAATACGCCTTACTATGCGTGCGAGGCCAGCCAGCTCAAATCTTCGCAGCTTCAGGTTCCCGCTCCTTTCAGGGGAGATAACGACCACCTTCCGCCGCGGGTGGCGCAGCGCAGCCTGTTTGATTTCTCCATCGGACAGGACAATCTGTTTGATGGCAAGCGCTTCCGCTGGAGCGCGATGCTGACGGTGATCAACTTGACCGACAAGCGTGCTCTGTACAACTTCCTCTCCACCTTCAGCGGAACGCACTTTGTGACGCCTCGCGACATTACGGCGCAACTGGCCTTCCACTTTTAGACCATTTTCCCTGATGATGGGTGTACGGAAGCGGGCGTTCCGTGGCGCTTTCATTGAGGAAAACGCCCACAGGAGTCGTTCCCCTTGCTTACACCTTCAGGGAAAATGGTCTGGGGCCTCTTTGATTGCTGGATGCATCACGGATTGCTGGATGCATCACGCCCGCTCTTGTGCAGAGCGGGGGTTCATTTTGCTGTTCGCGCGGAGATTCCCAGTTCCAGAACCAACTCCCGTAGCATAGAGAGAGATGTTCTCCCGGCTGCCGAAGTCGACGGTGATCCTGCTGGCCTTTGCCAGCGTGTACCTGTTCTGGGGCTCGACCTACGGCGCGATCCATATCGCGGGGGAGCACTTGCCGGTTCCGGTCGTCTCGGCGACGCGGTCGTTGATCTCGGCGACGCTGATTGCCATCATCAGCCTGCTCTCCGGCAAGAGCCTGCGGGTGCATGGGGATGAGTGGTGGAAGCTGTGCATCGTGGGTCTGTTGCTGATGTCCTGCAATAACATGCTGCTGACCTGGGGGGAGAAGCTGGCGCCCTCGGGTTTTGCTTCATTGATCGTCTCCACGATGCCGATCCTGATCGCTCTGATTGAGAGGATGTTGCCCGATGGCGATGCCCTGAACCGGCGGGGATGGCTGGGAACGCTGCTGGGAACGCTGGGGATCGGCGTGCTGGTGTGGCCTTCGCTGCGGGCCGCGCCTGGAGGTGGAGGCGCTGCCGGCTCGCGCGCTCTGCTGGGGGTGGTGGTGCTGATGGCGGCGGCTCTGGCGGCGGCATTGGCCGCGGTGTTGTCGCGACGTTTCCGATTCACCTCGGACAGCTTTGTCGCTACCGGCTGGCAGATTGGCGCGGCGGGCATCTTCAATGCGACCGTGGCCACCGCGACCGGCGGATGGCATCGCGCGGTGTGGACCGCGCCCGGGCTGGGGTCGATCCTCTATCTGTCGGTATTTGGATCGCTCTTT
>JAKART010000360.1:679-3527 GCA_021819255.1 Acidobacteriota bacterium | reverse complement strand
GTAGATCTCCAACAACCCGGCTGGATATTCTTCCTCGTCCAACGTCACCCACCTGGCCTGCTGCAGGGCAGCCCGCTCTGCCTCCTCAACCGCCGCCGCCCGCGCTCGGCCGTCAAAGCAGAACTGGGCCGCTTCCGCGGGTATCCCCAGGCTTTCCAGCTCCGTCAAGGACGCCGAAAACAGTCGCTCTGCCGACCCCAGCCGCCGCATGGCTCGCGTGGATCGGGTCGGCCCCATCGCCGGCGCCAAAGCCAGCGCCAACCATGCCAGTCTGGCCTCGTCCGTAGTCGGCCGTCCCGCCGGAGGCTCTGCACCCCGTTGCCCTTCGCCCATCCCTTCGCTCATTCCGCATCCCTCTCCGCTGCGCCGTGATGGCATCCTATCTTATTCTGTGCGAAGATCGCAGCACCCAGCCGCTCCTTTCCATGGTTGGGGTGCAGCGCCTCCCGGGCATCTACAATCAATCTGTGCCCTTACGCGTCTCGACCATCGCCTTTCTGAACCCTGCTCCACTGCTCTACAACTTTGAACACGAACCGGCGGCCACCCGGCTTCGGGAACACTTTGAGGTCCACTACACTTCCCCAGCCATCTGCGCCGCAGAGCTTCACTCCGGGACGGCTGACCTTGGTCTGATCCCCATTGCGGCCCTGACCTCCTCGCTGGTCGTTGTGCCCGGCTGCACCATCGCCTCCCAGAATGAGGTCCGCAGCATCCTTCTGCTGGTAAAGAACCCCTCCGGACTGTCCGTTGCCGAGGCCCTGCAACGGGTCCAGACCGTCGCCGCCGATGCCGCCAGCCGGAGTTCGTTGGCCTATACGCAACTCCTGTTTCAGCACTTTCACCACGCCCACCCAACGTTTCTGCCGCTTCCTGCAGGCCCCGCCGCCATGCTCGCCGCAGCCGATGCGGCTCTGCTCATCGGCGACCCTGCCCTGCTGGCCCGCGAGCGCCGGGACGCCGTGGACGCCGCTGCCGGTTGCCCGCTGCTCTGGCTTGATCTTGCCCATCTCTGGCGCGAACTCACCGGCCTCCCCTGGGTCGCCGCCGTCTGGGCTCTGCGCCCGGAGGCTCTGGCCCCGGCCGGCCTCTCCCCGCAGCAACTCGTCGCTGAACTTGCTGCCAGCCGCGACGCCGGCCTGGCCAACATCGAACGCCTGGTCCAGGAGTGGACCCCTCGCCTGGCCATCTCCGCGCAGACCATCCGCGCCTATCTCAGCCACAACATTCATTACGCCCTGGACCCGGATTGCCTTCGCGCCATCGAACTCTTCCGCTCCCTGGCCGCCGGCATCGACTTGCTTCCACCGCTTTCCTTGCGGATGATCGAGGGCGCCGCATAAAGCTCCTTCGCGTTGGCTACACTGGCCGAATGAGCTCAGAATGCGCGATCTCCGGGAGCCTGACGTGACCAGGAAGAATCAGATCAATCCGCAGAGCCATCCCGTCCAGCGCGTGGTCGGAGTCGACTGGTCGGGGAGAGTGGACGCCGCCGGGCAGCGACGGCACATCTGGGCAGGGGTTTGGACGGCAGGCGCCGGCAAAGGGCCAACGGTTAAGCTGCAAGCCGGAAGAACCCGAACCGAGGTCGCAGACTGGTTGATCGAGCTGGCGCAGGAGACCCCAAGGATGGTGGTGGGATTCGACTTCTGCTTCAGTTTTCCCGCCTGGTTCGTACGCGGCGAGCATGGAGCCGCCAGCGCTCCCGAGTTCTGGAGACACGCCGTCCATCAGGGCTGGGTGGAACGCTGGCTAGCTCGCGATTGCCCCGATCCCCGCTTCTGGGGAAGAGCGCGTGCCCGGGGCAGCGGCAAGCGTCCGGCGGAGTTCTCCGGAGAGAATCTGCATCGCATGCTGCGGGCCACGGATATCGACTGCAAACTCGCCGCCAGGATTCCCGAGGAGGAGCGGCAGGCCAGGGTGCGGGGAATCGCGCCCAAGAGCGTCTTTCAGGTAGGGGGTGCCGGAAGCGTGGGAACAGCCTCTCTGCGCGGCTTTGAAGTGCTGCTCCATCTGCGCAAGGCCGGTTTCCGGATCTGGCCCTTCGATCTCCCGGCGCTGTCGGCGCGGGAGCCTTGTCCTCTGGTGGTGGAGATCT
This sequence comes from Acidobacteriota bacterium, assembly GCA_021819255.1. GTDB lineage: Bacteria > Acidobacteriota > Terriglobia > Terriglobales > Acidobacteriaceae > Granulicella. The sequence continues at coordinate 1,429 of JAKART010000360.1, read as the reverse complement.
ACACCCGTCTGAACACCGGCGCGGTGCGCAAATCCAACTCCCTGGCGCGGAAGGCCTATCTGCAAGCCTGGCGCAGGACCAGGGCTGGCTATGCCCGCCTGTCCCCAGCGGTCCTTCAAGCAGCGCTGGCTGGCGAAGATGCCTTCGACGCCCTGGTAACCACCATGGTAATGGCGGAACGTCGCCAGGACTTTCCCCACCTGCCCCAGCCCCAGGATCCGCTGCACAGGATCGAAGGCTGGACCTGGGCGCCTTAGACCATTGCAGCGGAAGAGCCCAAGCCCAACAGCCCAGAAGCCCCGCAGATCCCCGACAACCAAAAGCCTGAAGCCTCGCCGGATACAACCGCATCACCGCGAGCCTCTACGCTTCGTTGCCTCCCTCTCTGCCCTCGATCTCATCTACCTCCACTTCCTCCACTTCGGTTCCCCACTCCCGCAGCACCTTCCACACGGTTTGCGAGGAGAACCCTGCTCCCAGAAGCCGCCGCACGGCGCGCGAGGTCTCCTTGTCGCCTTCGGGTCTCTTCATCCGCTTCCGCGCAACGTACTCTTTGGCCAGCGACGCCTCATCCACTTCGCCATAGGCCGTCTCCAGCGCCGCGCTGGCCAACTCCTGAGGAATCCCCTGCTGCATCAATCCCTGCGCCACCCTCCTTCGCCCATATCTCTCATTTTCCTTGCGCAGCCGCGCGTAATCGGCTGCAAACCGCTCATCGCTCAGATAGCCCAGGTCCTTCAGCCTTAGAGA
>JAKART010000360.1:0-669 GCA_021819255.1 Acidobacteriota bacterium | reverse complement strand
GCCGCAGATCCCGCTCGCTCTTCATCTTCGAGCTGAGCGACCGCACCGCATACTCCAGCAATCCAGCCTCATCCAGTGGGGCCCGCGCCCTCCCGCTCCGTCCCGCCATGCTCATGCCTGCCCGTTGCCCTTCCGGATTGCCTGCCACAGGCTGATCCCACACGACGATCTTAGAGCAGTGCCGCAGCCCACGGCTCGTTGAGAGCAATCTGCGGTTGCGCTGTGCCTGGGAAGGACTCCCTTCCCTGCCCAGGATCTCGCATTGCCCAGGATCTCGCATTGCTCAGGATCTCGCATTGCCCAGGATCTCGCATTGCTCAGGATCTCGCATTGCCCGGGATCTCGCATTCGCAAGAAGAAGAGAGTGCCCGAAGGGTCCCGGCTCCCCGCGCCCTAGCTGAGGAACAACCTCTCTGCTTCCTGCGTACGTCTCAGATAGAAAGGCCACCAAGTTCATGAAGCTCTTCCTCTTCCTCCTCCTGCTCGTCCTCTGCTGGCCGGCGGCGCTGCTGGCCCTGCTCCTCTACCCGTTGGTTTGGCTTGTGCTGCTGCCCTTCCGGCTGGTCGGCGTGGTGGTGGGCGGCGTCTTCGAGTTGATCGCCGCTCTCTTCTCCCTTCCAGCGCGCGTCTTGCGAGCCCTGTAGAGGAAGCTGAGGCGCAACTCCCGCA
>JAKART010000359.1 GCA_021819255.1 Acidobacteriota bacterium | reverse complement strand
CCGCCGTTATGGGTGAGTTCCAGAGCCAGCATCGCCGAGGTCAGCGGCGCGCCGATCGCGGCCGCAAACACCGAACTCATACCCACAAGCACCCAGGCGCCCGGCGTCATCAAAGGCATCAGGTGCGCGAACAGCCCGCCCAGCGCTCCGCCGATCATCAGCAACGGCGCCAGGATGCCGGCGGCGGTGTTGGAGCCCATTGCGAAGCTCCAACTCATGGTTTTGATCAAAAGAATGCCGGCCAGCATGGTCCAGGCGATATTGCCGGAGATCATCTGCTGAATCACGCTATAGCCGACTCCCAGGGATTCAGGAAAGATATATCCGCACAAGCCGACCACCACGCCCCCGATGGCGGGCCACCACATCCAGTGAACCGGCAGGTGCTCGAACATCAGCTCAAAGAAGCGCACACCCTTGCTGAGCACAGAAGATAGCAGAGCCGCCACCAGGCCCAGGGCCAGCGCGCCCAGCATGGCAGAGTGATAGATGGGAGCGCCGGTGGGAGCCATGTGGAGCAGACTCTGTGGCCCCAGCAACAGCCGGCGGACCGCCCCAGCCGAGACACAGGCGATTGCCACGGGCACGAGAGAACGCGGCTTCCACTCAAAGAGCAGGCACTCCACCGCCAGCAGAGTGGCCGACATGGGGCAGTTGAACATCGCCGCCATGCCCGCCGCAGCCCCAGAGACCATCACCACGGTGCGCTCCGAGCTGGTAACCGAGAGCAACTGACCCACCACGCTGGCCGCCGCGCCGCTGCTGATGATCACCGGGCCTTCGGTGCCAAACGGTCCGCCGGAGCCGATGGCGATGGCCGTCGCCACAGGCTTGAGAACCGCCACGCGCGGCTGAACCTTGCCCCCGTTGAAGACCACAGTCTCAATGGCTTCCGGCAAACCGTGGCCGCGGACTCGCGGCGAGAGATAGCGCGCAATCAAGCCCACGATGACGCCGCCCAGAACCGGCATCAGGATCAGCCACCAGTGCCTTCCCGCTTCCCAAGGGGGTCTCTCGACAAAGCTCCATCTCTGAAAATAGAACAGGTTGGTGAAGAAAGAGACCATCTCATCCAAGACCCAGGCCAGAAGCGCGGCCAAAGCTCCCAGGGCCGCCGCCAGCAGACTGATGTAAAAGATGCGACTATCCGCCGAGAAGTCCCGCAGCGTATCGGCCGAGTCCGAGTGGTTCAACGTACCATGCTCCTCTTGCTTGCTTCTATCCCGCCGACTTTTCAACGGCTCCCTGCAACTCCCGCAACGCATGAACCAGGGGTTCGCACAGGGGTGCGAGCTCGGCCAGATGCTCTGCCACCAGGCGGTTCAGAATCTCCTGTCCATGGGGCGTCAACTGCACCAGGGAGCGCCGCATGTCCCTAGGATCATTCTCTCTCTGCACCAGGCCCGCACGTTCCGCGCGGTCTACAAGTTCCACCGTACTGTTATGGCGCAGCACCATGCGCTCGGACAGGTAGGTGATGGAGGTCTGCTGACCGTCAGGGATCGCAGCAATCACCTGCATCAACTGATACTGCTGCGCAGGAATTCCGTATCGTTCCGACGCGATCTCGCTGAAGCTGAGGAACTTGCGCATCTGGTAACGGAACTCGGCCAGACTTTGAAGCCTGGCCCGGGCGGCGCTCGCCTGGTTTAGGTCTTGCGTGGGCATCTTCCCGTATTCTATCGCAAAACGATAATTCTGGGAAACGGGCTCTTTTCCAATGCAAGATGAGCCTGAAGGGATCGGGGTGGTGACCAAAGAGAGGGGCATCCCGGATCAAAGAGAGAGGCGTCCACGCGGAACGGACACGAACGAAGGCTCAGGGGGCAGCGGTTCGCCCGGCGTCAGGATCGCCGCAGTTCGCGGGATTCGATGGAGACCCTCGGGACGATCCGTTCCGGCTTCCGAAGTAGGAAAGCAAGTCGTTTGGCGGTGAGGCGGGGGCAGGGCGCAACGTGAATCCGAGGGTCTATGGATGGAGCGCCCGACCCTTTCTTGAAAAGGTACCTGATGACTGCGCCCGATAGGTCGTCAAAGGGCTGGAAGAGCTTCAGCCGTGGCTGGCGGGTTCCTGCCGGGCTCTGATGAACAGACTCATTGGGGCTGATGGAGAAACAGGGTTTGGCCGCCATGGCCCGCGGCACAACGCGGGCGGCGGTTCGCTGTGGCAACACCTGCGGCCCGCGCAGGCTGCCTCGGCGCAGGCTGCCCGGCGCAGGCCGCCCGGCGCCTAGCCGCGCAGCTTGGCCAGCAGATCTGTGGGATGCACCGGTTTGGCGAGGATCTCGAACTCGTGCCCCTGCGTGCGCGCCCGCTCCAACAGATCTGCCGTCGCCGCCTGGCCGGAGAAGAGCAGAATCTTGCACTCGGGGAAGCGGGCTCGGGTTTTGATGGCGGCCTCGATACCGGTCATACCGGTCATGATGACGTCGGAGATCAACATGTCCGGACGGAAGGAGTCGAGCGCTTCGACGGCTTTTTCTCCACTGTAGACCGCGCGCGCCTCAAAGCCGGCCTGATTCAGGATAATCGCCAGCGTATTCGCAATCACTTGCTCATCGTCAGCCACCAGGACGCGGGGCCGAGGTGGGTGGGTCGTCTTCTCAGTCATCTTGTTCAAATTCCTTGCTCTGCTCTTTCGCTGGGTTTGACGCGGACTTCTTAACCCTATCGTACGCGGATGGCGTGCAGCCGAGTGGAGGTACTTGCGCGGATGAGACAATCCGTTGGATGCAACCACCGAGCTCCCGCGCTGCCTATCGCCGTGCGGCTCGGTTCGATCGGCCTTTTCATGGTGTTACTCTTGCGGTAGGATCTTCGCGTGTCGATGTCTTTCGATGGCGCGGCCTTCATGGGCGCTTTCTCTTAGGAAAACGCTACAGCGGGCCAGGTGCGGGGGACGCATCAACACGGAAAAGCTAGAGTCTGCATGATCGATCTTCATCATCATCTGCTTCCGGGAGTCGATGACGGCTCCCCTGATCTTGAGACGTCGTTGGCCATGGCTCGCATCGCCGTTGAGGAGGGCATCACCCGGGTCGTTGCCACTCCACATGCCAACTACACCTATCAGTTCGATCCGGGCAGCATCCGCGCCGGTCTGGAACAACTGCGCGGGGCTCTGGCGGCGGCATCCATTCCTTTGCTGGTCGCATCGGGCTGCGACTTTCACCTGAGCTTTGAGAACATCCAGGACGCCATCGCTCACCCGGCCAAGTACACCGTGAACGGCGGCGACTATCTCCTGATCGAGTTGCCTGACTTCGGGCTATCCCCTCATCTGGACGAGGCCTTTTATGAACTGGGGCTGGCCGGCATGCGGCTGATCCTGACCCATCCGGAACGGAATCCGACGTTGCAGCAAGACTCCAGCCGTCTGGCGGACTGGCTGCGGATCGGCCTGCTCATCCAGGTGACTGCCGGGTCAGTGACCGGAGAGATGGGGCGCTCCGCGCAGCGCATGGCCCACCGTCTGCTTGCCGATCGATGGGTTCACTTTCTGGCCACCGATGCGCACAACACGCGATCACGGGC
>JAKART010000358.1 GCA_021819255.1 Acidobacteriota bacterium | reverse complement strand
TCTGGATACCTCCACTCCGCGTTCATCGTCTCGTCGCGTTCCGGCCCAGGTGGCAACTCAACCCGCGGCCCGTGCATTGGGCCTCGCCAGCGGAAATACTCAGGCTCAACCGCGGCCGTTGCGCGATTCGAGGATCGATTTTGCGTGAATCCTGGGGATTCGCTTCCAGTCTCTGAGCTGTGCATGCGCAAACAGCTTGAATGGTACCAGAACGTGACCCAACACAGACCGCGAGGAAATCAAGGGCCTGTCTTCCATACTGCGCGTCGTTCGATCAGCAAGCCGACTGGCGCAAGGCTTTCCCTGCTCTCGATTGCGCCGCGCCATAGGCTGAACTCCGGCGGTGCTGTCGGCGGTACCGCCGCGCCGTATTCATCGCCTCCTCCCCTTCCGGTCTTGCGCGCGGTTCCGTGTGGCCCGTGCGTCGGGACGGACCAGCGGAACCATCCCGCAACCCTCAAGCGGCTGTGGCATGCCGCGTCCATTGTTTTGGCAATGATCCGAAGTCCCCTCCTCCACCCTCCACCAGTCCATCCAGGGCACGGGGGATGCCTGAGAGACTGCGGTGGGCATGGTCTCCACCGCAGGATCGATGCCTCCCCGCCGGGGAAAGTTCCTCGGCGCGGAAAAGCTGTATAATTCGGCGTCGAACGGGTGACAGCTTATGTGGACGGCTTCCAATCCGACCATGAACCTGCGCGAGATGTTGCGGCGCACCAGGATGCAGGTTCGTCTTTCGACGCCTTCGCGCCCTATGCCCAGTAGCTTGCGGCCCAATCTGTTCTCCGGCGATTAGACTTCCTGCCTCGCCGCCCCTGTTGCGAGCCTCCTTGCCGGCGCAGCGTTTCGCCACGCCTCGCCTTTCCCCAAGAGCTGTTTCTGAGCCGGCCGGCCGTTGCGTCGTCCGGGGTGAAGACGCGGGCCGGCGGAGCAGCCTTCCGCGCCACGCCGGGAGGCTTTCAGGCTCCTCGGGCTCTCCGCCCCTTTCGGCAAAGCAACGCCTGCGAGCATGAGCCCTTTCAGCTTTACGAGCGGCTTGGCCACGCCCATCCGGCGCGCTTTGGGACGCCAAGGAGCACGCGCCGGCGCGGGCATTCGCCATGCAGGATGAGAGAGATCTTCATGAACAGCCAGATGCTTCCAGCCCAACGCAAAGCGACTCCGGAGATGCACGCGCGCTTTGGACCCAAGTTTGTCGGAGCCGTGCCCGGCCCGCGTGCCCAGGCCGTGGTCGCTGAGGACGGCCGTTACATCTCCCCGAGCTATACGCGCGGCTATCCGCTGGTGGTCATGCGCGGCTCAGGGTGCCGCATTGAAGACGTGGACGGCAATGAGTTCCTGGACCTGACGGCAGGCATCGCTGTCACCTCCACCGGTCACTGTCACCCGGAGGTCGTGAAAGCGGTACAGGAGCAGGCCGCGCAGCTTCTGCATATGTCCGGGACGGATTTTTACTATGACCTGATGCCCAGGGTTGCGGAGCGGCTTTCGGCCATTGCCCCTATGCCGGGGCCGCATCGCATCTACTACGGCAACTCCGGCGCGGAGGCCATCGAGTGCGCCATCAAGCTGGCGCGTTACCACACGGGCCGGCAGAACATCCTCAGCTTTGTGGGCAGCTTCCACGGCAGAACCATGGGAGCTCTTTCGCTCACCGCCTCCAAGGTGCAGCAGAAGCGCCGTTTTGGGCCGTTCGTTCCCGGAGTGACTCAGGTGCGCTACCCGTACGCCTACCGCGGATGCAGCGGAGGTCGGCAGGAAGAGCAGGCGTTTGCCCTGGGTTGCGCCCGGTATATCGAAGACAAGCTGTTCAAGACCGTGCTGGCGCCGGAGGAGGTGGCGGCGATCTTCGTTGAGCCCATCCAGGGTGAGGGCGGCTACGTGGTGGCTCCGGATATCTTTCTGCAGGAGATTCGCCGGATCTGCGATCGTCATGGAATCCTGTTGGTTGTCGACGAGATACAGTCCGGCGCCGGCCGCACGGGAAAGTGGTGGGCGATCGAGCACTCTGGGGTGCAACCGGACATCGTATGCATGGCCAAAGGCATCGCCTCCGGCATGCCGCTGGGGGTTTGTCTGGCGCGGGCTGAGGTGATGGACTGGGCGCCTGGCTCCCACGCCAGCACCTTTGGCGGCAATCCTGTCTGCCTGGCCGCGGCATTGGCCACAATCGACATCATCCAGCGCGAGGCCATGGCCAATGCGGCTGCCGTGGGGGCGGCCGCACTGCAACGGCTGGGAACCTGGGTCGAACAATATTCCATCGTCGGTGAAGTGCGTGGGCGCGGGCTGATGATCGGCGTTGAGATCGTCACGGACCGGCAGAGTCGAGAGGCCGCCGGCGATCTGCGCGACAAGATCGTCGATCTGGCCTTCGAGCGCGGCCTGCTTTTGCTGGGCTGCGGGGCTAACACCCTGCGCATCTGCCCGCCGCTGGTGATCTCGCCAGAGGAGATGGAGGTGGCGCTGGATCTGCTGGAGGAGTGCGTGGCGCAGGCGATGCAGTAGACCTGGATCAGCCCGCCGGCCTGTCCTGGGCGGCGCTGACGATCGGCGCAGAGGACGCTCGATGACCGGACCTCGATGCCCGGGCCTCGATACCCGGACAAGGAAGAGATGGAAGGAGATGAGATGACGCTCAATGCGATTGTCGTGGAAGAGCCTTCGCCGCGCGAGGAGGTTCATTGCTTGCTCAAGCGGCTGGGAGTGGCGGAGTTGTTGACCAGGCTGGCTGGGAGCGCAGATCAGTCTTCCGCAACGGAGATCGAGGTGCGCACGCCGATCACCGGGCAGGTGTTGGCGCGGCTGCGGGAGACCGGTGAATCGGATGTGCGCGAGGCAATCGAGGCGGCGCATCGCGCGTTTCTGTTCTGGCGCAGTGTGCCGCCGCCCCGGCGCGGCGAGCTGGTGCGCGCGCTCGGAGAGGAGTTGCGTGCGGAGGCGGAAGCGCTGGGGCGGTTGGTCACGCTGGAGACCGGCAAGATCCTTTCCGAGGGCCTGGGCGAGGTGCAGGAGATGATCGATATCTGCGCCTTTGCCACGGGCCTCTCGCGGCAGTTGGAAGGGAGAACCATCGCCTCCGAGCGCGCTGACCATCGCATGATGGAGACCTGGCATCCGCTGGGCGTGGTGGGCGTGATCTCGGCGTTCAACTTCCCGGTGGCGGTCTGGTCGTGGAACGCGGCGCTGGCCCTGGTCTGCGGGGACGCCGTGCTGTGGAAGCCGTCGGAGAAGGCGCCGTTGACGGCGCTGGCGGTGCAGGCTCTGTTTCTGCGCGCGGCGGCGAAGGTGGGTGGCGTTCCAGAGAGTTTGTGCTCCGTATTGCTGGGCGGCGTCAGGCTGGGGGAGTTGTTGGTGGACTCGCCGCGCATTGCGCTGCTCTCGGCGACCGGCTCGACGGCGATGGGCCGGGCTGTGGGGCCGCGCCTGGCCAGCCGCTTTGCGCGCGCGTTGCTGGAGTTGGGCGGCAACAATGCGGCTATCGTCTGCCCCAGCGCGGATCTGGACCTTACCCTCCGCGCGGTCGCCTTAGATCGG
>JAKART010000357.1 GCA_021819255.1 Acidobacteriota bacterium | reverse complement strand
TGCATCAGCCCCACCATCTTCCAAGGAGGCGACAACGTAGCGCACGGCGCTATCGACGCCTCCGGGGATCTCTGGCTTTCCAGCGAGGGGTCCCCCTACCAGATTGCGAGGGTGAGCCCCACGGGCGCTCAGGTCTGGGAGTACACTACCAACTTGCAGCAGCCGGAGTTCCCTTCGATCGACGCCAACGGCAATGGCTGGATCCCCAACCAGGCATCCGCGGGGTTAGTCTACGAGTTCGCGCCCGGCGGCGGATCTCCCACGACGCTGGACAGCAGCAATACGGGCGCTGACCTCACCTGGACCTTTGGTTCGGCGGTGGATGGCAACGGCAACATCTGGCTGACCAACCGCTGCGGCGGCTACGGCGCCTGCACCAATACCACTGGAACCAACACCATCGTGGAGCTCAACGGCGGCAACACGCCGGGAAGCGCCGATCTGGCCATCTCTCCCCCCACCAACTACATCCCGGAGGCGCAATACCCCGCCACAGCCACCTCATTCACGACGATGCTGGATGACTCGCTGAATCTGGCTATCGACCCTTCGGGGAACGTCTGGATCACCAACTATATCGGCAGCGCCGTCGTCGAACTGGTGGGCGCAGCGGCTCCGGTGGTGACGCCGCTCTCGGTGGCGGCGGAGACGAACAAGTTCGGCCAGAAACCCTGATCCTTGACCACGGGCTCCAACCGCCCGTGACGCAGAACCGCTGCGCTAAGGGCTATCCGCGTGTCTCTGTGATCCGGCCGGGTGGGGTCTGTGCTTCTCTGCCCAGGCGGCCAAGAACGCAGCGCGGGTGAGGCGCCCGACGCCGTGTTGTTTCAGGCGGGAGGCTCCGGCAGAGAGACTGCTCTAAAATCAATCCTGCATGAGCCTTAGCCTCACATCCTGCTGCGCAGCCCCAGTATCGGAGGGCAGCCTCTGATGCCCACCCGTCTGCGCTCCTTTTGCAAGATCAATGTGGGCCTGATGGTGGGACCGGCGCGTGCGGACGGCTTCCACGCCCTGGCGACGGTGTACCAGACGCTGCCGCTGCATGATTGGGTGACGGTGACGGCGCGAGCGGCGGGGCGCAGCAGCATCGAGATTACCTCCAACCATCCCGGGGTTCCGAGCAGCGAGATGGGCAACGCGGAGCGCAACACCGCGTGGAAGGTGGTGCAGCGAGCGCTGGAGGGGCTGCGGGTGAGCGCCGAGGTGCGGATTCACATTGAGAAGACTCTGCCGGTGCAGGGAGGAATGGGCGCGGGCTCCGCCAATGCGGTGGCGGCTCTGCTGGGTTTGGAACGGGAGCTGGGAGTCGCTTTGCCGGGGCTGGAGCGGCTGAGGGTTGCTGCAGAGGTCGGCTCGGACGTTCCCTTGTTTCTTCTGGGCGGAACGGTGCTGGGTTTGGGCCGGGGCGAGCAGGTGTTTCCGCTGCCGGACACGGCTCCGCTGGCCTGCGTGGTCGCGCTGCCCGAGGTGGGCGTCTCCACGGCGCTGGCCTTCCAGCAGATGGACGCGAAATCTTTGACTTCCGGGCACTCTGTAGATAGACTGGAACAGTTGAGCCGCGCTCTAGCCTCTGTCTGGTCAGTTTATGGCCTTGAGTCCGGCCCCTCCGGTATCGCTCTTACGGACCGTCCTGACATGGCTCTATCCGGCTCTGCGCGAGGGAAACCTGCGCAGGATTCAGCGACAGGCGACCTGCCTTCGGGCAGGGCCTCGGCAACGAGGGACGTACCAGGCGATCTGGCCGAGAATCCACTTCTCGCGCTTGTCCGCACCGGGATTGAGAACGACTTCGAAGAGGTCGTCTTCTCGCAGCATCCCTCCTTGCGTTCCATCAAGCGTGATCTGTTGGGAAGTTCAGAAGAGCCTGCGCTCTATGCGGCTCTCTCGGGCTCGGGTTCGGCGTTGTTTGGGCTCTATGGATCCCAGGCGGCGGCGAGCGAAGCTCAACATCGTGTGCAGCGAAACGGCACGCGGGCGATCCTGACGGAGACCCTGCCGCGCCGGGAGTACCGGCGCACGATCTTCGCAGAGGAGCCGCTCGGGTAAGGGGCAGCACCGGGCTCAGCCAGGAGAACCTGGTTGGCTGGGCTGCCGGGCAAGCCGGCTATACTGGGCGATCGACTAATGGTAGGTCAAGTGCCTTTGACGCACTTTGTCTAGGTTCGAATCCTAGTCGCCCAGCCATAAGGATCCGCCCAGCCGTGGCAGCCGCTCGCTGAGCCAGCCAGGCAGAAGCCTCCGGACGACGAGACCGGTTCTGCGAAGAAGGCAAAGTTTGGGAGCTTTTCGCTCTTCGGCGATGGAAACGTCATCGCAGGGGAGAGCGGCAGGAACCGCAATCCGGTACCGGATGCGGAAGCAGCAAGAAGTGGGGAGTTTGCCCGGAGAACGAACCATCCACGGGCCAGCTTCAGGGAATCAGGTCAAGCACATGCAGGTGGCCGGTGAAGAAACCAGTACCGGCTGCAAGGCAGTAAGGCAAGCAGTATGAAAGAACCCATCGGTCAACCAGCCTGGAGGATTTCAACGTGAGTGACAACGTCTCCGAAACCGTCATCGAAACTGTGACAGCATCCGCGAGCGTAGAAGACACAACTGTGGTTCCCAACCCAAACTCGAGCCATCCGATCTCCGCCGCAACGTCGGCCAACAAGGCTGCCGATCCCAAGGCGGCGGAGAAGAAGCGCCCCTCGCGGCTGAGCGAGGACCGGCGGTTCAAGATCTTCTCCGGCACGGCGAACCGTCCGCTGGCCGAAGAGATCGGCAAATTTCTGGGGGTTCCCGTGGGCGAGTCGCGCCTGGAGCGATTCTCCGACGGGGAGACCTTCTTTCAGCTTCTGGAGAATGTGCGTGGCGCGGATGTGTTTCTGATCCAGCCGACGTGCAATCCGGTGGATCAGCATCTGGTGGAGTTGCTGATCATGATGGACGCGCTGCGGCGCGCCTCGGCCCGGCGGATCACCGTGGTGGTGCCGTACTACGGCTATTCGCGTCAGGATCGCAAGGACAAGCCGAGGGTGGCGATCTCCTCCAAACTGGTGGCGGATCTGCTGGTGACGGCGGGGGCCAATCGGGCGCTGTTTGTCGATCTGCATGCGGCGCAGATTCAGGGGTTCTTCAATATTCCGGTGGATCACATCTTCGCCAGCCCGGTGCTGGTGGGGTACTTCGATGAGCTGAACCTTCCCAATCTGACCGTGGTGAGTCCGGACACGGGGGGCGTGGAGCGGGCGCGGTTCTTCGCCAAGAAGCTGCAGCAGCCGGCGCCGCTGGCGATTGTGGACAAGCGGCGGACGGATATCAACGTCACCGAGGTGATGAACATCATCGGTGAGGTGCGAGGACGCACCTGCCTGATTCTGGATGACATTGTGGATACGGCGGGGACCCTGGTGAAGACCGCGGCGGCGCTGCTGGAGCAGGGGGCGGAGAAGGTCTACGCCTGCGCCACGCACGCGGTGCTCTCCGGCCCCGCCGTGGAGCGCATCCAGAACTCCTGCCTGGAGCGGCTGGTGGTGACCAACACCATTCCTAGATCGG
>JAKART010000356.1 GCA_021819255.1 Acidobacteriota bacterium | reverse complement strand
CACGACTACATCGACACCAACAATCAGAACCCCCGCGTCTTTACCTGGACCGCATCGGTAGAACGTATCCTCGCCAAGATCGCCAAATGTAAAGAAGCGTTAGACGCACTACACTAGCCGTAAGGTAGCTGCCAGAGAGCGCATAGACAGTTCGGTCAATATCTACCGTTCCCAGGGGTTAATAACAGTAATGCCCGCGGCCTTAAACGGAGAATTATCACGTGTTGCGACGGCGAACCCGTAATGGGCGGCGATAGCGGCGATGAAGCCGTCCGCAATTCCAATCGCGCTGCCATCGGCTTTCGCTTTGGCTCGAATGCGCGCGTAAGCCACGTGATTTCGCTACTCTGAGTTGGCCCCTTTCGATGGTCTGAATTGGCCCCACCTGAAGGCTTCAGCCCGTTACCTTGTTGTGGGGTATTGTCCCCGGAAATGAGGGCGGCTTGGCGACAAGGAGGAGCAAGGTGGAGCTGTACGAGCAGATTCGGCGGGAGTACGAACATGGCGCCGGGACGGTCCGCGCGGTAGCGCGGAGGCTGGGAGTCCATCGTCGGGAGGTGCGGCGGGCGCTGACGAGCGCAGTGCCGCCGGAGAGGAAGAAGCCGGAGCGGGAACGGCCGAAGCTGGGTGCTGCGGTGCCGTTCATTGACGCGATACTGGAAGCCGACCGTAAGGCGCCGCGCAAGCAGCGGCACACGGCGCATCGGATCTGGACGCGGTTGCGGCAGGAGAAGCCGGAGATCGTAGTCGGCGAGTCCACGGTGCGCGAGTACGTGCGCGAGCGCAAGCATGCGCTGGGGCTGCTGGGGCACGAGGTTTTCGTTCCTCAGTCGTACCAGCTCGGCGGCGAAGCGCAGGTGGATTGGTATGAGATCTGGGCGGAGTTCGACGGCCAGCCGCGCAAGCTGTACGTCTTCTGCATGCGCTCGATGGCCTCGGGTGCGGCCTTTCACCGGGCCTATCCGCACGCCACGCAGCAGGCATTTCTTGAAGCGCAGGAACTTGCGTTCGCGTGGTTTGGGGGCGTGTTTCGTCTGCTCAGGTTCGACAACCTGAGCAGCGCGGTAAAGAAGATTCTGCGTGGCCGTCAGCGGGAAGAGAGTACGCGGTTCATAGCGTTTCGCTCGCACTGGGGCTTTGGCGCGGAGTTCTGCACGCCGGGCGAGGGCCATGAGAAGGGTGGCGTCGAAGGCGAAGGCGGCCAGTTTCGGCGTAACTATCTTGTACCCATGCCGAAGGTGGGCAACCTGGAGGAGTTGAACCGGATTCTGGAGTCCGGCTCGATCCAGGAGCAGAACCGCACGATCACCGGTCGCAGCCAGACGATCGGCGCATTGATGCTGGCTGAGCGCGAGCATCTTCTTCCGCTCGTCGGCGAGGGCTTCGATCTGGCCTCGCTGCATTTCCCCCAGGTCAACCAGAGCGGCTGCGTGAAGGTGCTGACCAACTTCTACTCGACGCCGCTGCCGGTGGGCACATCGGTCGAGGCCAAGGTCTATTCGGCCTACGTGGAAGTCTGGCACGGAGGACGTGCAGTGGCACGGCATGAGCGTTGCTATGAGCGTCATCAGCAGGTTCTGGAACTGGATCACTACCTGGATGTACTGATGAAAAAGCCTGGCGCGTTGGCCGGTTCGACGGCTCTGCAACAGTGCCGTGAACAGGGCCGATGGCCGGTCAGCTACGACCGCTTCTGGTCGATAGCCAGTGAACGGGAGGGCCGCGCAGCCGGCACACGGGCGATGATCGAGGTTCTGCAGCTCAGCCGCACTCAAGGTCCGGCTCGCGTGCGCCAGGCGGTGGAAGAGACGCTGGCGATGGGCGCCTCCAGCCTCAGTGCGATTCGCTATTTGCTCAACGTGGACTGCCGGCAGACACCTTCGGAAGCGGCGGCTGTAGAGGTCGGCGCGCTGAGCCGCTACGACCGACCGCAGCCTAGCATGGAGAGCTATGAGCAACTGCGCCCAAGCTGGGCCGAGACGCCGCCGGCCGACTCCGCATCGCGGGTGGCGAACTTGCCGGTGGCGACGGAGGTGGTCCAGTGAGCACATCCCAACCAATCCAACAGGTCACAATTCAGCAGTACGCGCGGCAACTCTATCTAACCACCGTGGCCGACCAGTTCACCCGTCTAGCCGAGGAAGCGGTGCGCAAGAAGCAGTCACACCTGAGCTATCTGGAAGCGTTGCTGGAAGCCGAGGTCGAGGAACGCGATCGCCGGGCGGTCCTTCGCCGCATCAAGGAGGCCCACTTCCCGGCGGTCAAGACGCTTGAAGAGTTCGACTTTGCTGAGGCGCCGCATATCTCCGCGGCGCTGATGAAGAAGTTGAGCGAGGGAGGGTATCTGGAGCGCAAGGAGCCCGTCGTCCTGATCGGCGACACCGGCACCGGCAAGAGCCATCTTGCCGTCGCTCTGGCTGTCGCCGCCTGTCGGCAGCGCAAGCGAGTGCGCTTCACCACCGCCGCGGAGTTGGTCACGGAGATGATCGAAGCGCAGAGCCAACTCCAGCTCACCCGGGTGCGCAATCGCTGGATGCGCTACGATTTGGTCGTCGTTGACGAGCTAGGGTATGTCGTCATGCCGGATGCGGCAGCGGAGCTGCTCTTCCAGGTGATCGCCGGCCGTGCCGAACAGGCGGCCGTCATCGCGACAACGAACCTGCCATTTTCCGAATGGCCCACCAAGATCCCCAACGCGCGGCTGTGCAAGGCGATGCTGGACCGCTTAACCGATCGAGCCCACATCATCGACACCGGCACGGAGAGCTATCGCTTTCGCAGAACCATGGCACGGAAAGGCGGTAAGGCATGACGAGCAAGCAGTGGTATTACGCGCAACTGCGCTGGGCCGTGATGGTGGAAGGCAAAGAGGGACTGCGGGAGTGGAAAGAGGCAGTCCACATCTTCCTCAGCGAAGATGTCCAGGCCGCCTTGCAGCAAGCCCTGGAGATAGGACGCTTGGGCGAGGATGTCCAAACCGAAAGCCGACGAGAAGTAGAGGCGAGGCTGGCCCAGATCGTCAGGCTCGATTGCCTGGGCAGCAATCAAACCCAGTTCGAGGTCAGATTCGGTTCAAGCAAGGCCACCGAACGCCTGTCGTTTGATCACATTTTCCATCCGGAGGAGAATATGCCCGAATCCCCCTTCTAACGCAGGTTGACCAGGCCCGCGGCGCCGCCCCGTGTTGGCCTTGGCTCCAGTCGCCCTACGGGCTCCTTCCGCCAAGGCCAACACGGAAAGACAAATCACAGGCCTTCAGGTGGGGCCAATTCAGACCATCGAAAGGGGCCAAATCAAGTTGACGAAACCACCACGGTTGCAGGCTCATCGAAAGGCAGGATGCGACCTTTGAAAAGAGACAGGATACGCTGCTCAAATTCATCTTCGAGACGACGTTTGCGGCTACCCAAAGGCAGCGCCGCAATTCCGAATCGCAACTCCGCCACTGTGACTGCCGTGAGAAATAACGTTTCGATGTCCTGCTGATCGAGCCAGTTGAGGACTGCCGCATCTCCGGCTGGCTTCAATGGCTCGGAAATCAC
>JAKART010000355.1 GCA_021819255.1 Acidobacteriota bacterium | reverse complement strand
AAGTGATAGTGTTCCAGGACCACTCCCGCGCGGGGCAGATGGTAGGAGGAGCTGACCACCTCGGCGCTCTTCCAGCCCCGCTGCTGCATCAGCTTGTAGCTGAAGTAGATGTTCTGAACCGTGTCATGCGCCTGGTTCTCCACTGCCACATCGGAGGCCGGCACGCCCATCTTTTCGGCCAGATCGGCCATCACCTGACCCTCCACAAAGGTGTTCTCCGTGGGTCCGCCGGTAAAGAGCATGTGCCCGGCCCGCCCGGCCTTGAACTCTTTTACGGCTTCGGTGACGCGCGTGATCTCCTCCGCGGAGGGCTGCCCGTCGAGCTGCGCCGGACAACCCAGCACGATGATCGTATCGAAGTGCGTCAGCCGGGTGTTGCTGGTCGGGACGGTCTCAAAGCTCACCACCACCGCCAGAAAGGTTGCCACCACCAGCAGCCCAACCCCAGTAAGAAATCGCTCCACCCAACGCAGCATGCTCGCTCCAGCAGTGTCCAGATTCGAAGAATCTGTCGGTTACGAGATTCGAAGAATCCGGAGTAGGAAATGGGCCTTGCTTGCGGGTCCCGTCAGGAGGCGCTTGCCTCCCGGTCGTTCAGGCTTGCCAATCTAGCCGCGCACCGAATGCTCGAAGGCCGGGGATTCACTGCCTGCCGTCAGTCTGCGGTACTCCAGCAGCATGTTGGTGCGCCAGCGCAGGATCATCCCAAAGGCGAGCACAAAGAACAGCGCGCCGGACTGCTCCACGCTCAGCAGTTGGTCGAAGTAACCATGGGCCAGGATGCGCACCGCGGCCAGCACCAGGATCACCGTGAAGAAGGCCGTCGAGCGCTGCATCATGATGTCTTTCCCCTGCACCACCAGACGCGAAGTGCGCAGCAGAGGATAGGCGAGGCCGACGGCGCCAATCAAAAACGCAACCACACCCCAGGTCCAGGGAAAACGAAACTGAGGAACCAGGAACATGGAAAAGCCAGTGGCCATGCCGAGCGGAGGAATCACGATCTTCTTCAGCGTAACCGCCGTCCGGCCCTCGCGTATCCGCCACACCAGCACGCCGGCCAGACCCAGAACGCCCCCAATCACCGAGATTTTGTCTGGATGAAACATCCCCTCCATTGTATCCGGTCGAAGATCGTCGCGGAACCGCTCGCCTCCGGCAGGGCATAGACCGGCGGCAAGGCGAGGAGGGCGCGCAGCGGTGCTTCCATCCCGCTCGAGCGGGCCAAACTGCCGGGAATGCCGATTCCGGGAGCTGCCCCCCTGGCAGCGAAGCGCCTGGGCATGCCGGTGCAGTTCATGCTTTTAGACGAGACTCTGCTCCTCCTTCACCCGAACACCGGAGAGCAGATCCTGGGCGGAGAGTTCCGCCAGAGCGTCCAAGAGTTGGACCTGAAAGGTTCCCGGACCACGCGACTGAGCGGCGGCTCGCTCGCCAGAGAGCCCATAGGCGGCCAGGGCGGTCGCTGTGGCCAGGACAAAGTCAGCTTCCACGGCCGCGCAGGCCCCAATCACCGCCGTGGCCATGCAGCCCGTTCCGGTAACTTTGCCCATCATCGCGTGGCCGTTGGCCACACGCACACAGCGTCTCCCATCGCTGATTCCATCCACCGGGCCCGTGACTGCGGCCACGCAGTGCCGTTGCCGGGCCAGCTTCGTGGCAATGCCCGCGGGGTCTGCGCAGCCGCCGATGGACTCCACGCCCTTGATCTTCGCTTCGACTCCAGCCGCAGGCCCGGCCAGGACAGCCATCTCTGCCGCGTTGCCGCGAACCACGGCGATCGATAGCTCATTCAGCAGGCGCAAGGCACTCTCCGTGCGCATGCTTGTCGCTCCAGCGCCAACCGGGTCCAGAATGATGGGTATGCCAAGCTGATTGGCGCGACGGCCCGCGATGACCATCGCCTCCACCTGTTCCGGCCACAGCGTGCCCAGATTGAGCACCAGCGCGCCGGCGGCTTCCACCATCTGTTCTACTTCCTCTCTGGCCTGGGCCATCACCGGCAGAGCGCCCATGCACAGGGTGATGTTGGCCACGCCATTCACCGTAACGTAGTTGGTGATGTGGTGCACCAGCGGACGCCGGGCTCGCACCCGGGCGACAATCTCCGCAATCTGTGCCTGCGTGATGCTCATTTCGTCCTCTTCTTCTCCAGAATCTCAGCCAGATGCACGGCGCGCCGGGGAGAGTTCTGCGCGATCTGCTCCCGGCAACTGAATCCATCGGCCAGCAGCAGGGTCTCGGCAGAGGCCTGGCGGACGGCGGGAAGAAGAACGCGGTTGGCCAGGGTCTGCGATATCTCGTACTTCTCTCGTTCAAAGCCGAACGGGCCGGCCATGCCGCAGCAGCCCCTGTCCAGAACCGTCACCTCGGCGCCGGTCCGCTGCAGCAGCTCCAACTCCGCCTTCATGCTGAAGACGGCCTTGTGGTGGCAGTGTCCGTGGACGATCACGTCGCAGCCGGCAAGGTCTGGAGGCTGATACTGCGGAGCCCTTTGCAGTAAAAATTCGCTGAGCAGGAAGGTTTGATCGCGCAGCCTCGCGGCGCGATGGTCCCGGGGAAAGAAATTGTAAAGTTCATCGCGGAAGACGCTGGCGCAGGAGGGCTCCAGCACCACAATGGGCAGACCAGCGTCGATCCGCGGAGCAAGAATCCGCAGGATCCGCAGCAGATAGCTTCGCGCCTGATCCAGCAGCCCAAAGTCATACAAAGGACGGCCGCAACAGATGTGCCGGCGCGGAACCTCCACCTGGAAACCGGCCCCGGCAAGCACTCCCCGGGCGGCTTCCAGCGTCTGGGGATGAAAGTAGTTGTTCCAGGTATCCGGCCACAGCACCACGCTCTGATCTGGCGGCTGGGCAGGGGTTCCAGCAGAGCCGGCTTGCCCAGCCCTGCTTTGAAAGCTGCGCGCGGCAAACTGCGGCAGCCTTCGCTCCGCTGCAATCCCCAGGACGGCCTTGATTCCATCGCGTACCCCTGGAATCTGCAGGGGCAGGTTGGCCAGCCGGGGTGTCAGCCCGGGAATCAGAGAGGCGATTCGTGCCCACTTGTCCATGAAGCCAAAGACGTAATCCCGCAAAGGGCGCGGGTTCGTCTGGTGATAGTGGGCCAGAAACTCGGACTTGTAAGTCGCAACGTCCACATTCACCGGGCACTCGCTCTTGCAGGCCTTGCAGGAGAGGCAGAGATCCAGAGCCTCCTTCACGGCCGGGCTCGACCAGTCTCTCTTCAGCAGATCACCCTCCAGCATCTCCCAAAGCAGATGGGCGCGGCCGCGCGTGGAGTGCATCTCTTCGCCGGTGGCCATATAGCTCGGGCACATGGTTCCCGCACCCTCCTTGCGGCAGGCCCCAACCCCGACGCAACGCAGCGTGGCCTCGGCAAAAGAGCCCTTGCCGGTGGAATCCGCCTCGTGGGCGCGCAGATCGTTGGGAAACGCAAAGAACGTCTCCACCGGCTTCGGCTTGACGCCGGGACCAATCCGCAGGTTGTCCGCCGGGGTGTAGATCTCCGCCGCCATGCCCGCCGGAACCGAGAGCTTTCCG
>JAKART010000354.1 GCA_021819255.1 Acidobacteriota bacterium | reverse complement strand
GTTCTCTATATAAGCAACGATCGGACCTTTAGCTGTGGCAATGGCCAGTCAGCCTCCGGTTCTACCCTGATGGCGATCTACGCCAAGGGCAACACGCGCAAACGCCCGGTTGGTTCGGGCTGGTGGGTCTCGGAGCTGAATGCAGGAGACTGCGGAGTTCCAACCGAAGGCCTCTACGGCTGCCGGTTTGACGCTGCAGGCAACAATTCGGACTGTGGGTCAGCTACGATTCAGCCGGAAGTGCAGGATGTGATCATCGCTCCCCTCCCATCATCCTCGGCTTCTTCGTCATCCTCAACGCCATCCTCATCCTCGGCCCCATCCTCTTCCGTGGCTCCGGGCGGCGCGTCGGGGCAGGCCCCGCCGGCCTCAAGCAGTACCACTCCCCAATCCTCGACGCCATCCGGCTCAACCTCCAACCAATGACAAAAAGCTGCCGTCCGTTTGGCGCCGATCCTGCGGCTCTGGATCGGGCGCCGGGCGGGGCGCGGCAGATCCTGTAGCGTCAGCGGAGCAACGCAACGGGTTGGGAAGCTTTCGGGGCCGGATGCCAGCGCTTCAGGAACATTGTCAGAGGAGCTTTGAGGTCAGAGCCGGTCCCTTGCGGCGAGGACTGGCGAGACGCGGCAGGAGCATCAAGGTGGCAGCATAAAGGATAAAAGAAGCGGCGATGAGCACCAGATGTCCGTGGAGCGCGTCCTCAAGAAGGATTTTGGCAGCGGTCATCACGAGCGTTGTGTAGGCCAGCCAGGTCAGGATGTTCTTGTTCCAGCGTGGTCCGATTGCCGCCAGGCAGAGAGAAAGAGCGCACAGAATCAGCGTTTGAAGGAACTCCAGCAAGCCCCCGGTGTAGAGCAGTTCCAGGCCTCCGCCATGCGCGATGGCCGCCTCGATGAAAAATGTTGCGAAGGACGCCGCGGTTGCGCTGATCAGAGACGCTGAAACGAGCTGTGCCATCTCTACCTCCGTCTGCCCCTGCGGACTGCGGGCTCCGGCTGCATAGGCAAGCATAGCGCAAGCCAGAACGAGCAAGATGATCCATGCAGGCGCTAAGGGTTGCGTCCCGGATAGAGCATGCAAGCAGAACTCCAGGAGCCCCGAGAAGAACGAAGCCGCCAGCAGAATGGCTCCGCCCTGGGCCAGCAGAATAGGCTCCGACCGGCGCCCTCCTACCAAGGTTACGATGAAGGCTGCCGGACCCAGTACCGGCGCTAACCATGCATGGGGAAGCGCAAGGGAGCAACCGAGAAGCATCCAGGCTGTGCTTGCGGTGGTGTAGGCGCGAAGGTTGCGCGGGTGGTGTTGATCGCCCAAGCGCCATGGGGCAATGCCATAGCCCGCGGCAGCCAATGCCATGCAGATGGCTCCAATGGCGACCTTGTAGCGCCCGGAGCTGAGCACCATGGAGCCGTAGCCGGCAAAGAAGAATGTGAGCACGATCTGAGCCATCTCAAAGACCGTGATGGTTCGCGTCCTGGATAGGATTTGGAAAGAGTAACTGCCAAGATAGAGAAAGAACGGAATGGAGGCCAGCGCGACCAGAAGAGGGATCGATGCATCGGGGTAAGCTGGACGAGCATTCTCCGGCATGGAGTAGACGTAGATCAAAAAGCTGATGATTAAGTCGACGGCAATCGCGGAGAGCAGACGTCCGCGAAGCCTATGGCCAATGCATTGGGCGATCTCGCTCGCCAGGGCAACTCCGAGCGTCACCCATCCAAATGGCATCACCCGATGAGCCGCGAACATGAGTGCAATGGATCCCGCCAGGGAAGCGCTATAGGCCAACCAGAGCACGGTCGCACTGTAGCGCCTCCAGGTAAGAACCAATCCCTCCAGCGCGAAGGCTCCAAGAACGCAGGCACTGGTGACCGGGCTGAGCATCTGGAAGCGAAGTGTCATCTCCCACAGCATGGGAATGAGAATCAGGGCCGAGGTGAGAGCGTAGGTGGGGCGCGCAAACCACGCCGCATGGCGAACTCTGCCGGCCAGCGCCAGCCAGCCCATGGCATAGACGATGGCCAGTGCAAGAACCGCGAAATGTAGGGGCGAGGCCATCTGAGCCATGGCGCGGAGAAGGTAAGCGCCCGCGATCCCAAGTACAGCCCTGCCAAGAATCGGGAGGGTTCCACCCGTGCCGGGCAGAGACGGTATTGCGGGTTCGGCACTGGCCTCCAGGGCATGCGCGAGCGAAGAGTTTCGTGGAGACGAGGATCTTTCCCGCCGGCGCTCCAGATGATCAACCCGCCTCTCCAATGCACGCAATCGAGCGTCCACGCGTTGGCTCAACTGCTCGACTTCTTTTAAGGGAGCTTCGTTCATGGTCCCCTCTTCACCCGGGATGGTCTCAGCCGGGCGCAGTTATGGCATGGTTACACTTGCGGCGTGATTCATACCCCGCTTGAGCTCCGGCCAAGGTGGAAGTATCTTGACCAGGATCCACAGAATGCCCAAAGGGAGTAGGGCAAGGAAGATGGACATGAGCACGCCTTCGTGCGTAATCAGGCCGATCTTGTAGGTGGTGTATCCGAGAAAGCTTTTGGAGAAGAGTTGACCGCCGATGACGACATTCCAACGCATGGCGAGGACAGCGACCTCAACAAGTGCAGCCGAGAGGACATAAATAGCTTTGCGCAGGGATGGGGAGAGCTCTGTCACCTGAACGAGGCCCAGCAGGAGCAGGGGCGCCAGCGTGCCGATGTAGATCTGCAGCACAATCTGGGAGAAGTAGAGTTTGGTGTGGACCATAAAGTTGATGGAACGGAGGCTCTCGTCGGCGACATAGATGCGATGGACCAGATCGAGCATCTCCAGGACGAAGTCGATGATGAAGATATAGAAGAGATACTTGGCGATGGTGTCTACGCAGGGCATGTCGATTTCGCAATGGCGCACGCGGGTGGTGAACATGTAGACCAGTAACACCAGGGCGATGCCGGAGACCATTGCGGAAAAGATGAAGACCACCGGCATAAGGGATGAACTCCACCATGGATTCGCCTTGATCGAACCGAAGATGAAGCCAACGTACCCGTGCAGAAGAAACGCCGAGGGTATGCCAACCAGAGTGACGATCCATCCGGCACGCTCATCGACGGCGAGAGAGTGCTCGCTGGTGTTATTCGAGCCCAGACTCAGCAGGAGATAGAAGGCTCGCTTGAGGCCCTTGGAGGAGCGGGCCGTGAGGATGATGTCTTGGCGGAAGTCAAGCCAGATCTCAAACAAGAGTACAGCCATCAGGTACCAGATATAGACGTAGCCAAACATGGCCATGGCCGAGGTGTCATGAGGGGTGAAGTACATCTCAAAACTGCGCTCGGGATGGCCGAGGTGGAGCAGCAACGGTAAGGGCGCCACGATGAGAAACGCCAAGGCGGTCAACAGGGCAAGACGATAGGTTGGCGCTACCTCTCTCACGTTGAAGATGCGTACCAGCGATGCCAGGATAAAGGCGCCAGCGACCAGTCCTGTGACGTAGGGGTACACGACGATCAGGACGCTCCAATACAGATTGATCTCGTTGGGGTACATGTAACCTTCGACGCCGCCCA
>JAKART010000353.1 GCA_021819255.1 Acidobacteriota bacterium | reverse complement strand
TGAGAATGTTCTGCGCTCCCTGCCCATGCGCGTTCCGTACGACTATGACACCTCGCCGCTGTGGCTGTTCTGGGGGCTTTGCCTGATCTGGCTGATGCCTTGGTCAGCGTTCCTGTTCAAGGCCACGGCCTGGGCCGCGCCGCTGCTGGGCAGCTCGGCGCAGGCCGCGGAGTACCGCAACCGCCTGCGCGGCCACCAGCTCCCCTTGCAGCGCCGCGGAGCCTTGCTGCTGCTGGTGTGGGCGGCGTTTGTGCTGCTCTTCTTTGCCTTTTCCACCCGCCAGGAGTACTACGTTCTGCCCGCGCTGCCGGCGCTGGCGATACTGATCGCGGGCTGGCTGGCGCAACCCGGCGAGGCAATTGGGAGGGCGGCGCAGCGCGCCACAGCCATTCTGCTGGCTCTGGGCGGAGTGTTTGCCGCAGCCAGCCTGATTTTTCTGCTGCGGACCAAGCCGCCCGCTCCGGGCGCCGATCTGGCGACGCTGCTGACCCAGCACCCGGCGGACTACGCCCTGAGCATGGGCCATCTTCTGGACCTGGATCTGGCCGCGCTGGGCCTGTTCCGCCTGCCCCTGGCGCTGGCCGCGCTCAGCCTGTCGCTGGGGCCGTTGCTTTCCTTGCTTCTGCGGCGTCGCTCGCGCCCCCATGCAGCCGCGCTGGCCCTGGCCGGCGGAGCCCTGGGATTCCTGCTGGCGGCGCACCTTGGCCTGCAGACCTTTGCCCCGGTGCTCACCTCCGCGCAGCTCGCCGAGGCCATCGCCCCGCAGGTGCGGCCCCAGGACCTGATCGTGATCCACGGCGAATACGAGAGTGGAAGCACGCTGGGGTTCTATCTGCAGCGCCCCGGCAGCTATGCGGCTCCCGCTCGCTCCGCAGTCCCGGCCGGCAACTTCATCCACATTCTGGAAGGACGAAGCTCGAATCTCTGGTATGGAAGCTTCTTCCGCGACGCTCCGCCGATCTTCGAGACGCCGGCCTCGATCGCAGCCAAGTGGAATGGGGCGCAGCGCATCTTCCTGTGGCAGTCCCTGACCGACCCTCCCGACCAACTCCCCCCGCTGCCCGGGCCGGTCTACGTGCTGGCCAGATCCGGCGGCAAGGAGATTGTGAGCAACAAGGGGCCAGGCTGAAGAGAGTAGCAGGCGCAAAGGCAGAGCGGCGATTCGAGTGGAAGCCTCTTCCTCACACTTCAGGCTGGATCTTCTCAAGCTGGCTTTTTCTCAGCCCGTTTTTCAGCTTGACTCATGCTTAGTTGACTCTTGCCGGCCTTCGGCCACCAGTCTCTCCAGCCGTCCGCGGCGCAGCCGGAACCTTTCGCCGCGCCAGACGATGGTGTCCGAGGCAAAGCTCCAGAACCAGAAGAAGAGGCCGCAGCAGTCGCGCAGAGGAAGCCAGATGAGGTCACGCAGCACCTGACCATCGCCGAGAATGCCCACCCCGACGGTGAGCGCCACGCTGACGCGCACCAGCAGCGCCATGCTGAACAGTGTGAAGGACCACAGGGCGAAACCGCTGGCCAGCATGGCCGCCAAAGACCAGGGCAGGACGTAGGTGACAGCCAGGCCCAGGTATCCCCAGCGGCGCGACTCGCGCACGGCGCGCGACCAGCGAAGCTGATGCTCGCAGAAGCCGCGCAGGGTATAGGCGGGCACGGTGGTCTCCACGATCTCCGCAACCAGCTCGACGCGGTACCCTGCCTGGCACAATCGCGCGCCCAGCTCGTAGTCATCGGCGAGCTGGTCCACCAGGGCCTCAAAGCCGCCGATGCCGGCCAGCGCTGTCCGAGTCGTGGCCAGCGTGGACCCGAGGCCAAAGCGGATGGAGCCCTCCAGGCGGCGAGCCACCAGCACGCCGGGCAAAAAATCCGTCGAGATGCCGAGCGCCTCCAGGCGCGACCACAGCGTGGCTCCAGCCCGGCCCCGATAGGGCACGGTGACCAGACCGACACGCTGGTCGCGGAAGCCGGCCATCACGCGCTGCAGGTACTGGGGCGAGACGTGGATATCGCTATCGTTGACGATGAGATGTTCAAAGCGCGCCTGGGGCAGCATCTGCGCCAGGTTGGAGAGCTTTCCATTGGCCCCCAGCCTCTGTTTGCACTCCACCACGCGGATATTCGCAGACGGGTACTCCACGCGCAGGCGAGCGATCTCCGGCACGGCGGGATCCTGCAGCGAGCTGACCCCGAACAGCAGTTCAAACTCTCCGCCATACTCCTGCACGCAGTGGCTCGCCAGCCCGGCGTACATGCTGGGATCCACGCCCTTGAGTGGCTTCAGGATGCTGACGCCGCAGGGAGTCTGCAGCCCAGGGTCCGCAGCGGGCACAGGCGTCGCCGCGCCGTCGCGTTCAAAGCGGCGGGCGCTCCACAGGGCCAGCAGACCGTAAGCGACTCCACAGAGCGCCAGCAGCGCCACCACTCCCTGCACCAGCAGCCAAAGCAGATCCATGCCACCAGTGTAGAAGGAAGGCAGGGAAGCACCGGTTGGGCTGCGGTGAACCCGCAGCGGCAGCGGCGTCACTCGTAGCGTAGAGCCTCAATGGGATTGAGGTTGGCGGCCTTCCAGGCCGGATAGATGCCGAATAACAGGCCGATGGCGCAGGAGCAGAGGAAGGCAGCCAGCACCCAGAGAACACTCACCTGACAGGGGATGAAGACCTTGAGCGCCATGGCGAGTCCGGCGCCGAGGAAGATGCCGATGACTCCGCCGACCGCGCAGAGCACAATCGCCTCCAGGGTGAACTGCAGAAGGATGGTCCGGCGGCTGGCGCCGATCGCCTTGCGCACGCCGATCTCGCGCGTTCGCTCCGTGACGCTGACCAGCATGATGTTCATCACGCCCACGCCACCCACCATGAGGCCCACCGTGCTCAGGCCGAACATGAGCAGAAACAGGCTGCCGGTGATCTGCTTCCACAGCCGGGTAAGGGCCTCCGGCGCGAAGATGGCGAAGTTGTCCGGCTGCTCATTGCGCACCTTGCGCCGCCGCCGCAGCAGCTCCCGGATCTCATCGTTTACCAGTTGCTGATCCTTCTGGTTGTCGTACTTGGCGCTGATCCAGTAGTCCAGAATCTCCGGGTGGAGCTTTCTGAAGGTAGGAATGGTGAAATACGCCGTGCTGTCATCCGGGTTCTGGCCGCCGCCAAAGATCGTCTTCTGCTTCTCGAAGACCCCGATCACGGTGAAGGTGCGGTCATCGATGACCACCTGTTTGCCGAGAGGGTCGATGGCTCCAAACAGGTCATCGGCAAGATCGTGGCCCAGCACGGTGACGTCGGCGGCGCGCTGCTGATCGATGGAGGTGAAGAAGCGGCCCTCGGACAGAGCTTTGTCATAGACGATGGCGTTGGAGGGGGTATCGCCTTCCAGGCTTACATTGTCCGCCTCATTGCGGCCGAACTTGGCGATGACCGATCCGGTGCCGAACTGATAGTTGGTGTACTGCAGTGAGGCGGAAGCAGCCACCACATGGGGCAGTTGGGAGATCGCCAGCATATCGTCGTAGGTGAGCTGCTTGCGAGCCAGCATCTCGGCAGTGGGCTGAACCCCGAGATCG
>JAKART010000352.1 GCA_021819255.1 Acidobacteriota bacterium | reverse complement strand
TTCCGATCTACCCATCATCAGGGAAAATGGTCTAGCCGGCTCCCTGGTCCTCGCTCGTCCTTTCCGGGGCATCCTGCATCCCTACCCGGCGAATCACGATCCAAGCGTACTCGGCAGCCGACAGGGGGGCCATCACCGCGATCGTCCAGAGCAACACGGAGCGCAGGTCTTCCATCCCCGGACGCGGAAACACCTCCCAGGTCATCACCGTGAGCACACCCAGAATCTGCACCAGCGTATTCAGTTTGCCCAGCCTGCTGGGCGGGAAGTTGCGCAGGGTTCCCGTGGCGAACAGCAAAGTGGCGATCAGCAAGATGCCTGCGTCCCGGCTGAGCACCAGCACCGTCACAAAGCGGGGAATGACCCCCACATGGGTCAGCACCACAAACAGAGTGCTCAGCAGCAGTTTGTCCGCAATCGGATCCAGATACTGCCCCAGCGTGGTCCGTTGCTGGAGCTTCCGGGCCAGAAGACCGTCCAGGCCATCGCTCACCCCGGCTATCCAGAGCAGGCCAAAGGCCAGGCCCCAGTGCCGGTAAAGGATCGCAATTACAAGAAAAGGAAGGACAAACAGCCGCAGCATCGTCAGCAGGTTGGGAGTGGATCGGAATTGTTGAAGCGCGGTCACAGACGATGCAAAGCCGGCGGAACGTCTTGTTCCTTGGTGATGCCATGGTAGACGATTTGATCGTGCGAATCTCGCGGCAATCTACGACCAATGGCAATCTACGACCAATCTGGTCTTGCATCTGGCCGGACGAAACCGTACACTGAGCACAGCGCAATGCTGCGCGGCCGCTCCCACCGCCCCTGCGCGACCTATCCATGCTCAGGCTCACCAAAAAAGCAGATTACGGCCTGATGGCCCTGAAGTACCTCGGCGAACAGGCGGACCTGGCTGTGCGCGCCGGCTCAGAGCTGCATCTGACGGGAGCGCGCTCCGCGAAAGACATCGCCGAGGCCTACCACATTCCGCCCCAGTTGCTGGCCAAGATTCTCCAGACCCTGACCCGAGCCGGCCTGCTCGTCTCCCACGCAGGCACCAATGGAGGCTATGCGCTGGCCCGGCCTGCCTCCAGCATCTCCACCTTCGAGGTCATCCGCGCCATTGATGGCCCGCTGTTTATCACCAGTTGCATCACCATTCACGGGCCCTGCGACTTGGCAGGGCACTGCACCATCAAAGAACCGTTGCGCAAAGTGAATGAGAGCATCACCCGCCTGCTCTCGGACATCAGCGTCTCAGACCTGATCGAACCGGCTGATCATCTGCCCACGCCGATGGCGGGCGGACTGGTAACGATCGAGCGATAGGCGGGCGGATCCATCGGCGGTCCGGCGCTTTTGCGCATCCGACGGCCGCGCAAAAGACTCTGCTGAAACCAAAGAGGGACGAGACCCCCATCGGCTCAGGCGGAGACGTTTTGGACCGACAGGAGAAAAGCTGCCAGAGCATCGGAGCCAAGCAGGATCAACGCAGGACTGGATCAACGCAGAGCAGCATCGAGCAAGCAGAACCGCAACCAAACGCGCTTCCAACGCGACCCTTCAGGAGCGAACACCATGGCTGAAACCATCGGAATGAACATCACCCAGTCCAACCACCCCCTCCCCGGCGGCGTCAGGCTGCCTATCTACATGGACAACCACGCCACCACCCCGCTGGATCCGCGCGTCCTGGAGGCCATGATGCCGTACCTGACCAACATCTACGGCAACGCGGCCAGCCGCAACCACTCCTTTGGCTGGGAGGCCGAGCAGGGGGTGGAGAAGGCGCGCGAACAGATTGCCCGTCTGATCGGCGCTACGGCCAAGGAGATCGTCTTTACCTCCGGGGCCACCGAGAGCACCAATCTGGCCATCAAAGGCGTCGCCGAGATGTACCGCGAGCGGGGCAACCACATTATCACCCAGGTGACCGAACACAAGGCCACCCTGGACACCTGCAAGCGCCTGGAAAAGTCCGGATTTCGCGTCACCTTCCTGCCGGTGATGGCCGATGGTCTGATCGATAGGGAAGACCTGAAGCGAGCCATCGACGGCCAGACCATCCTGGTCTCGATCATGTACGCCAACAACGAAATCGGCGTCATCCAGCCGATCCAGGAGATCGGCAAGCTTTGTCATGAGAAGGGCATTTTGTTTCACTGCGACGCCGTCCAGGCGGTGGGCAAGATTCCGGTCAACGTGCTGAGCGACAACATTGACCTGATGAGCATCTCCGGCCACAAGATCTACGGGCCAAAGGGAGTGGGGGCGCTGTACGTCCGCCGCCGCAACCCGCGTGTGCAACTCGCCGAGCAGATCAACGGGGGCGGCCACGAGCGTGGCATGCGCTCCGGCACCCTGAACGTGCCCGGCATCGTCGGCATGGGCAAGGCCTGCGAGATCTGCATGCAGGAGATGGAGACGGAGGCGCGGCGCGATCAGGCGCTTCGGGATCATCTGATGAACCGGCTGCAGAACGCGCTGGACTACGTCCGGGTCAACGGCAACATGGAGCACCACCTGCCTGGCAATCTGAACATGAGCTTCATCTATGTCGAGGGCGAGAGCCTGCTGATGGGCATCAATGACGTGGCCGTCAGCTCCGGTTCGGCCTGCACCTCAGCCACGCTGGAGCCCAGTTACGTGCTTAAGGCCCTGGGTCTGGGCGACGATGTGGCCCATAGCTCCATCCGCTTCGGCATTGGCCGCTTCAACACCCGGGCGGAAGTGGACTATGTGGCGGACAAGATCATCGAGGTGGTCCAGAAGCTCCGCGAGCTCAGCCCGCTCTACGAGATGGTCAAGGAAGGCATCGATCTCTCCAAGATCGAGTGGGCCGCGCACTAGACCGTTTTCCCTGAAGGTGTAAGCAAGGGGAACGACTCCTGTGGGCGTTTTCCTCAATGAAAACGCCACGGAACGCCCGCTTCCGTACACCCATCATCAGGGAAAATGGTCTAGGAGCCTGGAACCGAGCGTGGAAGCTCCGGGGCGCCACCCTGCGTGGTTTCCCGCCCTTCCATAGACCGCGAGGAAAGAAAACTTCCTGCTGATTTTTCTTCCCGCACCAAAATAGTCCGAGTTATCATCTAAGCAGACAAGATGGAGGTTGGGCGCCGTTGGCACGGCCGCGCCCGCCTCACCGGAGAGGGACACCCACTATGTCATACAGCGAAAAGGTAGTCGATCATTACGAACACCCCCGCAACGTCGGCACGCTAGACAAGAACTCTTCTGAGGTTGGGACTGGCCTGGTAGGCGCCCCGGAGTGCGGAGATGTGATGCGTCTCCA
Source organism: Acidobacteriota bacterium (assembly GCA_021819255.1). Lineage (GTDB taxonomy): Bacteria > Acidobacteriota > Terriglobia > Terriglobales > Acidobacteriaceae > Granulicella. The sequence continues at coordinate 279 of JAKART010000352.1, read as the reverse complement.
GATCAAGGTGAATCCGGAGACTCAGATCATCGAGGACGCCAAGTTCAAGACCTTCGGCTGCGGCTCAGCCATCGCCTCCAGCTCCCTGGCTACCGAGTGGGTGAAGGGCAAGACGGTGAATGAAGCCCTCACCATCTCGAATACCGATATCGTCAAGGAGCTCTCCCTGCCGCCGGTGAAGATTCATTGCTCGGTTCTGGCCGAAGATGCGATCCGTGCCGCCATCGGCGACTGGAAGACCAAGAACGGCGTCGCCGGCGAGGCCGCAGTCGCCGCTGT
>JAKART010000351.1 GCA_021819255.1 Acidobacteriota bacterium | reverse complement strand
TCGTCAGGGCGGTCAACGACGGCTTGGGGTTCTGATCCCGGGGACGGAGCTTCACTTTATGACGGAGCTTCACTCTATATAGATAGCGATCCCAGCTCTGCATCGAGAGAGCGATCCCAGCTCTGCAAGGCTTTTGCGGGCATTTGCCCAGATAACCCCCATTATCGTTGCCAATCCGCGGCGACCATCCTCTCCTGGCCCACCCCCTCTGTCCTCCCTCCCTCCACCCCGTCACCCGTGCCCCAACAGGCGCGCAGCCCGTCGTGCGCCTCCAACCAACGAAAGGAAGATCGATGTTCTACTTCGTCACACTTTTCAACGTACCCGCCGCAGCCGAGGAGGCCTTCGTCCGCCGCCTCGGCAGGGGTGGCCCCTGGCTGGAGCAGGTGCGCCGGGTCACTCCTGCACTGGTGGGCGCCGATCTGTTGCGCCACCAAAGCTGGCCGGTGTTTCTGTGCCAGGAAATCTGGACCGCGCCCGAGGGCTTTGCGCAGGCGTGTGGCAGCCAGACTGTCCGGCAGCTTCTTGACGCGAGAAAGAAGATGGCAGCCAGCTCCTTCGAGATCGGGGGTTTTCTCTTCCCGAAGCTCAAAGAGACTGCCGGAGCCGGCAGCACCCGTCTGCCGCTCGCCAGGTTCGGCCGTCCAGCCGGCTGGGTCTCGACGGCACGCCTGGAAGACGAGTTGTTCAACGCGACCGTTCAGGCGACCACGGAGAACGCAAGCGCGACGCGGGCTGCCCTGGCCCGGATCGATGCCTACCTTGCAAAGGGCGGCAATGACTCCGAGAGGCAGCGTCGGCAATCGCTGCTTGAGTTGCTGCGGCTGCTGCGACCCAGTCTCGCCGAACTCCTCGGCGAGCCATCTTCCCTGTAGCGACGACAGCCGGCCAGAAGCCGATCCTGAAAACGGGCGAGCCGCAGGATGGGTTTCCGCCCATGATCAGGCAGTTTGAAAGTCGCGCAACCGCGGCAAAAAGGAGGTTTTGCATGAAAGATGAAGATACAACCCTGACGGGGTGGCCGGCCGTGAGCATGTTCCTCGTGCTGGGCATCACGGCAGCGCTCACATCGCTGGTCATGTCGTTCCCCATCGCATGGCTGGTCAACCACGTATTCGCGACCGGCACCATCCACGCAATCTTCGGGGTTGAGCGCCTGGGCTACTGGAGGACCGTCGGCCTGTTTGCGATCTGGCATGCAGCTCGAGCCAGAATCAAGATTCGTGGCCCTCGAAAAAGCATTGTTTTCGCGTTTGGCAGGCAGTTGATCGGTGATCTTCGAGACCTTCCGCCGGATCAGGGTGTGCCTCGAACTTAGAAGTGGTCGCGGGTGGGAGATGGACACATGCACTTTTCCAGGCTCGGTCAAGCAAATACATGGGGCACAAGCCAGTTCTTAAATATCCACATTGCCTGCTAAACGATAACGGTCTACCCTTTCGTTATCGAAAATTCAACGAAAGGACTTCGTGCCAGACACCGACAACACCGCCCGGCAAGGGCGATACGTTGCCAAGCAGCTCCAGGGCGAGACGGTGCGAGCCTTCGTGCCGCCGCCCTTGCCGCCTCATCCGCCGATTGATCTGGCGCGCCTCCAGATTTTGCTGGAACAGGCCAACCAAGCCACCGGAAGGCTCGACGGGCTGGCATCGCTTCTGCCCGACCTGTCGCTGCTCCTCTATACCTACGTACGCAAAGAGGCGGTGCTCTCCTCGCAGATCGAGGGGACACAATCGTCGCTCTCCGACCTTTTGCTGTACGAGAACAATGAGGCGCCGGGAGTGCCCGTCGAGGATGTCCAGGAGGTTTCCAACTACGTTGCGGCCATGAACCACGGTCTGCAGAGGATGCGCTCCGGCTTCCCGCTGAGCCTGCGTCTGATCCGGGAGATACATGAGATCCTGCTCTCCAGAGGACGCGGAAACGGCAAGCAGCCCGGTGAGTTCCGCCGCAGCCAGAACTGGATTGGCGGCAGCCGCCCCGGCAATGCCGTCTTCGTGCCGCCACCGCCTGAGATGCTGGCTGAGTGCCTGAACCAGTTTGAGCATTTCCTGCATGACGACCAAACGGGCCTGCCCCTGCTCCTCCGCGCCGGCCTAATCCACGTCCAGTTTGAGACCATTCACCCCTTCCTTGACGGCAATGGAAGACTCGGACGGCTGCTCATCACCCTCCTGCTCTGTGCTCACGGCGCGCTGCGAGAACCGATCCTCTACCTCAGCCTCTACTTCAAGACCAATCGGACTGCGTACTACGAACTGCTCGACCGGGTACGGACCAAAGGCGATTGGGAAGCCTGGCTTGATTTCTTCCTCATTGGCGTGCGCGACACCGCCGAGCAAGCCGCCAACGCCACACGTGAGATTCTGGACCTGTTCAACCAGGACCGGAAGAAGATCGAGACCCTCGGCAGGCCGGCTGCTTCAGTACTCCGCGTCTTTCAGCACATGCAACGTAACCCGATCATTGCCATTCCGTCGACGGCGAAGCGGATCAGAATCTCCGCTCCCACAGTCGCAAAGTCGCTGGGGCTTATGATCGATCTGGGCTTCGTCAAAGAGACGACCGGCCGCGAGCGGCACCGCGTCTTCGTCTACCGCCGTTACCTGGAAATCCTCAACGAAGGGAGTGAGCCGTTGCCATGAAGCAAGGAGGGAAATGCTTACCAACCTAATTGCTGGAAAGCCGCTAGGTGAGTTCAGGCCTCCTCAGCAGAATCTGTGGGCGGTCTCCGGTTCGGGTAGCCGTCCAAGTGTGTGATACATAGCGAGTTCGACGCCTTTGTACGTTCGAAAACCGTAGGATCGTCTGGTCACCACTCGGCATCTGTTGTCCTGCTAACCCCGCAGTCAAGCCCACACCAGTTCTAAAAAAAAGTAACTTTCATGACCGTTAACAAGCTGACAAGTACCAATGCGATCGAAGCTGCTAACCGCGCGGAGGTGACCGCGATTCTTATTCGTGCCGGTTATCGAGTGTATCGGCCAGAAGCCGACGTATCCGGTGAGGACTTGGTGATCCGCACGCCCGATGGAGAACTGCGTTCGGTTCAGATGAAGGCCCGCCCTCTTGTTCACTGGAGGCTCTACGGAGGGAAAGACATGTGGATGCTGTTCCCCGACCCGACTGGCGACATACCCGGGCGACCTTGGTTCTTCATTGAACACGATGAACTATTCAATTGGTTTGAGAATCTCCATGGAACAGCAGCGCCGGGCTGGGCGCAGCGGCACAAAGCAGGTAAGGCGGAGTGGTCCGAGAAAGGTTTGGGCGTCGAGTTACGCAAGTTTCTACAACCGAAGTTCATGCTTCAGGAAGGTCGGGTCTGCTCCCCGAATGGGAGAGCCGCGTTCACAGGTGCAAATGATGCAAAATTGACCGGACCAGGAAAAACACGATGACGCGGCTTGAAGATCTGACGCCAAACACAGCGATTCGCGGGATCATACCGGACCAGACCGTAACTGTGGTCAGTACGCAGTGGTATGGGTCTGATGCTTTGGAGCTGACCTACAAGAGCGCCACCGGTAAGGTCGCAAACCAGCTTCTTTACCGCTACGATGAG
>JAKART010000008.1:5470-17476 GCA_021819255.1 Acidobacteriota bacterium | reverse complement strand
GCCACCGAGGTCCGCAACTACCTGAACGTGGAGGTGGCGCTGATCTGCTTCATTGCGCCCCGCGCCATTCCCCGAACCAGCTCGGGCAAGATCATGCGCCACAAGACCAAGCAGATGTGGCTTGACGGCCAGTTCAAGGTTCTCTCCGAGTTCTCCCGCGAGAAAGACTCCGGCGCCGCTGCGGCGGCCACTACGGCGCGCTCCTCCTTTGACGCCATGAAAGCGCGTTACAACCTGACCGGCATGGAGCCCTACAACCTGGTGGAAGCCGGACTGGATTCGCTCGACCTGGTGGTCTTCATGCATGAGTTGAAGGAATTGCTCAAGGACAAAGGCGCTGAGATCCTCGCCCGCCAGATCGATGTTGGCGTGATTCAGCGCGTCAGCGTGGCCGAGATCTTCCTGCTGGCCGAGCAGTTGGAGAGCGCTCCCGAGGAGGCTTTGCTGCATCTGCGCCAATCCCTGGCCACCTTCCGCGAAGAGCAGCAGGCAGCCGAACGAACCCTCATGCTCCAGGACAGCAAGCTCGCCTTCTCGCCCCGCACTCCCGCGCCGCTGCCCGAAGTTGTCATCCCGGAACATGTGCTGCTCACCGGCGGCACCGGATTCATCGGCCCGTTCTTGATGAGGAGCTTGCTGGAGCAAACCGATGCGCGGATCTTGGTGCTGGTGCGCGCCGCTGACGAAGAGCAGGGCCGGCAACGGCTGCGCGCGGCCATGGAGTCGATGGGCCCATGCTCCGCGGCGCTGATGCGTAGCTTCGAAAGGCGCGTGACGCCCCTCTGCGGCGACCTGGGTCATCGCAACCTTGGCCTGAGCGACGAGACCTGGAACCGGTTGGCCGAAGAGGTCGACACCATCTTCCATAACGGCGCCACCGTGAACTACCTGTTTAACTACGACCGCATGCGCGAAGCCAACGTGATGGGCACCAACGAGGTCCTGCGCCTGGCCTTCGCTGGACGCCCCAAGGAGTTCAATTACGTCTCCACCACCTTCGTCTTCGGCTGGGCGGTGAAGAAAGTTCTGCGGGAGACCGATCACAACCAGGATATGGAGTTGCTCGACTTCGGCTACAGCCAAACCAAGTGGGTGGCCGAACAGGTAGTGGCCGACGCCCGCAGCAAGGGACTCTCCACCCGCATCTTCCGCCCCGCGCTGGTCAGCCCTTCGGTCTCCGGCGGCGGCAACAACTTCGATATTGCGGTGCGCCTGGTCGCCTTCATGATCAATCACGGAATCGGCGTGGATGCTCTCAACCAGGTGAGCTTTGTTCCGGCGGACATTGTGGCCGACAATATCGTGGCCATCGCCACCACGCCCGGCACGGCGAACCAGACCTACCATGTCACCCGCGACGATTACTCCAACATGCTCGACATCACCGGCCTGATCACCCGATCCACCGGACGGCAGTTCGAGATCTTCAGCCTGCGCGATTTTGTGCCGGAGCTGATCCGGCGCTGCCGCAAGGAGGATCTGCTCTTCCCGTTGCTGGACTTCCTGGTGGGCTCGGTGGAGAACATCTCCGCGATGGAGTTCAAGCGTTACGACAGCTCGGCTTATCAGGCTGCCCGCGACGCCTCTGTCTGCGGAAGGCCGGATCCATCCCTGGAAGAGACGGTGAATGGCATTCTGAAGTTCATGCACCGCAAGGGCATCATCTCGGTGGCTCCGCAAGAGGTGAACGAGCCGATCGAAGTGGCGTAGGAGCGCCAGAAACGCTCTTGGAAGCGAGGCGGCCACGCCAGGCCGCCGCCAACGCCTTGCCTCTTGACCAGCCGCGGCGCCCGCGGCGAAAACTCAAACTCCGCCCCGTTGCTACGCCAGGGAGCCCACGGTGCGAGACCAGTGCGCAAGAGAGAACGATCCGGCTAGACCATTTTCCCTGAAGGTGTAAGCGAGGGGAACGACTCCTGTGGGCGTTTTCCTCAATGAAAACGCCACGGAACGCCCGCTTCCGTACACCCGTCATCAGGGAAAATGGTCTACGGCCACCCGCCGGCGAAGATGCGCTCGCTGAAGCAGCGCCTGACTCGCGGGATTTCGCATCGGAGGAAGGGCCGGATCAGGCACAGCGGTTCTCGCCTCGCGATCAAGGGGGCCGCAATTCACTGCTTGCGGAAGACCAACGTCTCTGCGAGGTGCTGTCCGGCCGGCAAGGTTCCTTCGTCGGTCATCGTCATCCGGCGTCCATCAGCGGAGACAATATAGCGGGCTTTCTCCGTCACCTGACCGTCGCGGCGATCGATCTCGTCCACGGTGCGAGCATTCACCAGCGAAAGCTGCACCGTGTCATTGCGCGAGTTCTGCAGATCATACTGCCGGCCATCCGGGCGCGCGTCATAGCGGAAGCCTCCCGAGAATCGAACCCCGCCACGGCCATCGGGCTCAATCTTCAACACCATCCCCTGCCGCATCAGCGTCCGGCTCATCTCCTCGGTCCATTCACCGGCGAAGGGATCCCGGAGCCGCCGCGCGCCCGCGCTTCGCTTCCAGACTGTCACTCCGTCGTTCTGGCCGCCGAGGTTCGCGTCCCCGTCTCCCTGGCTCCTGGTGGCGATCGTAAGCTCCTCGCCATCCTTCGATAACTGATCGTCCAGCGTCGCGACCACCAAGCCGTCCTTCTTCTCCGTCACCACGACGTGTCTCCGGTTGACCCGGCGCAACTCGATCTGATCAAAGAGCGGATTGCCCGCCACCGCGGTCTGCTTCCCGCTGGCACTGGCGGTAAACGCCACGTGCTTCTCGCCGGAGATCACGACGCGCTCACTGTCTCCCAGGCGTGTGATCGACAACCGGTTGGGCGGAGTCAGCTTGCACTGAGCCGATTCGAGCGTCCAATTGCCGATGCGCGGATCTGCGGATCCGATCTGGACCGCGGCAAAAAGTCCAAGGATAACGAAGCGTAAAATAAGGGGCTCCCTTCGCCGTTGCCGGCTGCGACCACTCTAGCAGAGACGCAAACGGATGGGGGAGAGGATAAAATCCACCCAGTAGGATCCAGTGGGGTCGCGTAACAACCGCGGCGTCTACCGGTGTTCAAGGCTGGCGTCTTCCACACCCATCCCTGCTGGCACGGGAGATGGAGGACCGGAACCGGAAGACGCCCTCGATCGCGTAGGGAAGAAGTGGATATGAATCGCTTGAAAGTGCACCATTTCTGGGTCTCGGGGATCGTTCTTGCCGTTGTCCTCGCCCTGCTTCCCGTTTCTTTCCATGCTGGAAACCACCTGGAAACGGCCACTCGCGTTGAAGGCAGCCAGGCCGAGACGGTCGATCATGAATTAGCCAGCGACTTCCATTCGCCCTTCGTCAACCGCGTGGTCCTTGTCATCCAGGGTCTTCCACCGGCTAATTCTCCGGCCGGCGAGCAGGCCTTGCGAACCGTCGTCTCTGCCGTCGAGGAGCAGCCGGGCGTCTCCGCCGTGATCTCCTATCTCCAGTTGCGCGACCCCCTCTTTTTGGGCCAGGGCGGGGGCAGCTTCGTCCTGATTGGGCTGGACTCAAACTCCGGCCCGGTAGAGCTGCTGATCCCCGCTCTGCATCAGTGTGCCCACCAACTCGAGGCGCAACTGCGCAGTACCTACCCCAAGGTCAAGCTGCAATTGACCGGCGAGGTTCCGCTCAACTTTGACCTGCGCCGGGTCAGCGCCGACGATGTGCGCCACGGAGAGAGCCTGGTGATCCCCGCCACGCTGGCTCTGCTGCTGCTCGCCTTCGGCAGTCTGGCGGCCGCGCTGATTCCCATCGCCGTCGGCCAGCTCGCCATCGCCACCACCATGGCGATTGCGGGCCTGCTGGGCGAGCACTTCCATCTCTCCATTCTGATCCAGAATCTGGCCACCATGCTGGGCATGGGCCTGGGCATCGATTACACGCTGCTCATGGTCAGCCGGCTCCGCGAGGCGATTGCCGCCGGCCATGGCAAGGCTGACGCCGCGCGAATCGCCGCGCGCCGCGCCGGACGCACGCTGCTGATCTCCGCCTCCACCGTCGCCATCGGCTTCCTGGCCTTGTTGACCGTGCCCATCAGCGAGATTCGCTCGATCGGCCTGGCCGGATTTCTGGTGGCCGGCATCAGCGTGCTGCTGGCCAACACCGTCGTCCCCTCTCTTTTGGCGCTGCTAGGCCCCCACATCAATGCGGGACGCCTGCCCTTCACCCCCAGGCTCGACCTGCGTCGCCCCGAGTGCCTTGGGGGCCGCTGGCGAAGCTGGGGCCGGCGGATCGTCGCTCACCCCTTTCTGGCCATCCTGCTCTCCGGCACGCCGCTGCTGCTGCTGGCTTATCAGGCCACGCGCATGGATACCAGCTTGCCCCGGGGTGACTGGCTGCCGGCACAGGCTGAATCCGTTCAAGCGCTGGATACGCTGCACCGTATGGGCCGCTCCGGAGTTGTGGAGTCCCTGCGCCTGATCGTCGATTTGCCCTCGGATTCAATCATCGGCTCTACCGCCGGCTGGAACGCCATCAACCGCCTCTCCAGCCGCCTGGCCGCTGACCCGCGTTGCGCCCGGGTACTCTCTATCACCACCCTCACCAGCGGGGACCGTTCTTACGTGGACGAACTCTCCCGCCAGACCCAGCGGTCCCTGGTGAGCCGCAATGGCCACCAAGCCTTCGTCGAGGTTCTGCCCAAAGACTCCGTCTCGTTACGGGGGCAAGTGGATTGGATACGGCAGATACGCACAACGGGTGCTGCGGAGCTTACCGGCGTGCCCAATGCCATGCTTTTAGCCGGCGGCATCCCTGCCCTGAACGCCGACTATCAAACCATCGTCCAACGTCAGATGGTCCCCGTAACCACCATGGTGGTGGTGGCGACACTGATCGCCCTGCTCTGCGGGTTCCGTTCCGTCGTCGTCGCGATCAAGGCGATCCTGCTCAACCTGCTCACCGTAGCCGCCTCTTTCGGAGCTTTGGTGCTGGTCTTCCAGCGCGGCTACGGCTGCCGGTGGCTGGGCGTGAGCGCCGGGACAGGCAGCGTCTTTCCGCTGGTCCCCATTGTGACCTTCGCCATCGTCTTCGGTCTGAGCATGGACTATGAGGTCTTTCTGGTCGCCCGTGTCCTGGAGGCGCGCCGCAGTGGCTTCAGCGAGTTGGAGGCCATCCCCGAAGGCATGGCCCAAACCGCCGGATTGATTACCAGCGCCGCAGCCATCATGATTGCGGTCTTCATCGCCTTCACCCTGGGCAACTTTCTCGTGGTCAAAATGATCGGTTTCACCCTGACGGTGGCCGTCTTCCTGGATGCCACCCTGGTTCGCATCGTGATTGGCCCGGCCCTGCTGCGCGTCGCCGGCGACTGGAACTGGTGGCCGTGGGGGTTGAGCCGACATGCGAAAGAGCCAATAAAGTCCGCGACGCCGGCATCTTCGTAAGCACTCTCACGGAAAGAATCACCGACCCCCGGTATCGGCCAATACGATGGCTATGGCCGGCTGCCGCTCCACGCGCTCCTCCTCGATGGCTGCGTCCGGCCCCTCTTCGCGCTCGACGAGCTTCGCCCTTATTGCACCGTGAGCGTGACCGTCTGGCTTTGCTGCAAAGATCCGCTGCTTGCCGTTACCGTCAGCGTGTACTTTTGTGTGCTTTGAGACTGGGTACTGGAGATCGCACTGGCCTGCTGCCCTCCACAGCCTGAGAGCATGGCTCCCAGCCCGGAGCCCAGCAGCAGAAGAAGCAGGGTGCGGCTGAGCTTTTCCTGCATCGACCTCCACAACAGCTCGCGCTTTCGTCTTCCTCCCACCAGAGGCAGAAGCAGAAGCGTCAGCAGCGTCTCGCCTTCCGGCGTTCCTCTCATCTCCAAGGGAATCCCGTTGCGCGCGCTGGTTGCAGCCGTCTGCACCGTCAGCGCCACCGCGGTTGCCCCGCCGTCAGCGGCTACTGAAACTGGCGTAAGGCTGGCCGTCGCTCCCGGTGGCAGACCCGCCACCGCGAACGCGACCGGGCCCGGAAAGCTGCCGTAAAGAGGTGCGACGTTGAAGCTGTAGGTGACCGAGCCGCCTGAAGAGGTTGTGGAGACGCTTGGCCCGATGTTCGTGAAAGTGAAGCCGAGAGCCGCCACAGCGACACTGACGCTGCCGGCCGTGGAGCTGCCCAGAAAGTTATCATCGCCGGCGTACCGCGCCGTGACCTCGTTGCTGGAACCTGCACTGAGGGAGGCTACATACTCAGCCACACCGGCGGTCATCGGCTCGCTGGCCAGCGCTGTCCCGTTGTCGTAGAAGGTGACTGTACCGGTTGGCGCCACCGGTGTGGCGGCAATCGTGGCCGCCACGGTGGCCTTGAGCGTAACCGTCTGCCCGGGCGTGGCGGAAGTAGCGCTGGCGCTGATCGTTGTCACGGATGGCTGCTGGGCCACAGCCAGGGTAAAGCCTGCCGTAGCCGCCGCGCCGTTGGCATCGGTGACCGTCACCGTGTAGTTCGCCGCCGCGCCGGCCTGAGTTGGCGTGCCCGCGACGGCTCCCGTAGCGGCGCTGAACGCCAGACCCGCCGGCAGCGCCGGGGAGACGCTGTAACTCAGCGGCGCTGCACCTCCGTTACCCGCTACCGGCTGAAAGCCCGCCGTGGCCTGGTAAAACATCAGCGTCGTGGAGGCTGCTGTGGTCTTCGCCGTCACTGCACTGACCACCGTCAGGCTGAAGGCCGCTGTAGCCGCCGCCCCATCGGCATCGGTGACCGTCACGGTATAGCTGGCCGCCGCGCTTGCCTGGGTTGGCGTGCCCGTGATCGCTCCTGTGCCGGCGCTGAACGACAAGCCCGAAGGCAGCGCCGGCGAGACGCTGTAGCTCAGCGGCGCAACTCCGCCACTGGCTGTTACCGGCGTAAAGGGAGCAGCGGCATGATTCTGAGTCAGTCTTATCGAGGCGACCGTCTGGCTTGCAACCAGAGTCGAGATCACTTCCGTCAAGCTGCCGCCGCTGCCGGAGTGGGTGGCATCGCCGGAGTAGACCGCAGAGATGGGATGCTTCCCCAGCGCCGCAAAGCTCGTCTGCACGGTCGCGGTGGCCGTGCCGCCGGTGGTCTGCAGGCTCGCCGCGCCCAGCAACACCGCCGCGCCTGAGATCGCGTCATAAAAGGAGACCTCGCCCGTCGGCGTGGAACTGCCCGCAACTGCGCTTTGGACCGTCGCAGTGAACGTCACCTCCTGATTCGGCTGCTGCGGATTGGCCCCCGCCGTCAGCGTGGTGACGGTCGGCGCAGGCGCCAGCGCATAGGTGAATCCAGTCAGATTGCCGATCTCCGGCGAGTTGCCGCTGCCACGCCCGGAGCTGTCCGCTACACCTTCGTCCCCATAGGCCGCGTAGAGATACAGAGTATGCACGCCTACAATCTGCCCAGAAAGTGGAATGCTGAACTCCGCAGTGGCTCCGGAGACGCTCATCCACGTCGCCTGACTCCACTCCCCGCCAACTCCATCCACCTGGTAGTACAGCGCCGTAGGAACTGGATTGGCTGGAGAAGGGGACTGCGCATCATTGACATAGGCGCTCGATGCAGCGTACTGGCTGGTCACCGTCGCGGTGAGCACGGGCGCGGTGTTCTGGGTAAGAAACGGCGTCCCGAGGCTAAGGTTCGGCAGAGCGATCGTGAGCGGATCCGCGGACGTTGGCGGCGCGGTGACGCTGACTGCGAGCGGCACGCTTGGCCCCGCTCCCGCGCCATCGGCGTTGATCGTTGAGACGCTGCTGCTGCCGGAGTTGGCCACGTAGACCTCATGGGTCACCGGGTTCAGGACCAGCGCGGCAGGATCGCTGCCCACATCCACCGCCGTGACGCGGCTCGATGCGCCGTCAATCACCGAGACCGTATCGCTATCGCTGTTCGCGACATCGATCTGGTTCGTCACCGGATCGACCGTTAAGGCGGTAGGATCGCTGCCCACATTCACCGAGGCCACCAACGAGTTCGTCGCCTCGGCAATCACGGAGACCGTGCCGTCGCCGGAGTTGGCTACATAAAGCTGTTGCGTCCCGGGGTCCACTCCCAGCGCCACCGGATTGGCACCCACGCTCACCGTCGCCGTCACCGCGTCGGTCGCTCCGTCGATCACCGAAACCGTGCCGCTAGCCTTGTTGGCCACATAGATCCGGTTGGAAGCTACATCAACGCAGATGGCCGCCGGATCCCCTCCCACGCTCAGCGTCGCGGTCACGGAGTTGGCGGCTCCGCTGATCACCGAAACCGTCCCGCTGCCGGCATTGGCGACGTAGACCTGGTTGGTCAACGGATCCGCGGCGACGGCTACGGGATCGGAGCCCACGCTCACCGGCGTCCCGGCGCCGCCGGCTCCATCGATCACGGAGACGGTATTGTCGGCGCTGTTGACCACGTAGACCCGATTGGTCACCGGGTCCACCGCCAGCCCGGTTGGGTCGTTGCCCACACTCACCGTCGCCATCACGTCGTTTGCCGCTCCGCCGATCACGGAGATCGAATGGCTCCCGCTGTTGGCAACGTAGATCTGGTTGGTCACCGGGTTCACCGCCAGCGCGTCTGGACCGCTCCCTACGCTGACCGTTGCCGAGACTGCGCCGCCGGCTCCGCTCATCACAGAGACCGTATCACTGGCGCTGTTGGCAATGTAGACCTGGTTGGTCACGGGATCCTCCACGGCCGCGGACGGGGCGCTCCCCACCGCCACTGTGGCCACCGTATTCACCTCCCCGGCGATCACGGAGACCGTGCCACTGGACAGATTGGCGACAAAGACCTGGTTGGTGACTGGATCGACGGCCAACGCAGAGGGCTCTACCCCCACCGTCAGCGAAGTAACCGCGTTGGTGGCTCCATCGATCGCCGCGACCGCATCGCCATCCTGGTTGGCGACATAGATCTGGTTGGTCACCGAATTCAACGTCAGCGCCACCGGATAGCTTCCCACACTGCCCACCGTTACCTGCGTCACGGCGTTGCCGGCCCCGTCCAGCACCGCCACCGCGGCTGATCCTGCATCGGCGACGTAGACCTGATTCGTCACCGGATTCACCGTCAGCGCATCAGGCGCGCTGCCCACCGTCACCTGCGTCACAGCGTTGCTGGCCCCATCGATCACAGACACCGTGGCGGCTCCCTCATCGGCGACATAGATCTGGTTGGTGACGGGATTCACCGCCAGCGCCACCGGATCACTGCCCACAGCAACCTGGGTCACCGCGTTGCTGGCCCCATCGATCACAGACACCGCGTTGCTCCCCGGGTCGGCCACGTAGATCCGGCCGGTCACCGGGTTCACTGCCAACGCGTAGGGGTTGACCCCGACAGGCACTGAGGTCACCGAATCGGTGGCCCCGTCGATGACGGACACTGTATTGCTGCTGTAGTTGGCAACGTAAATTTGGTTGGTGACAGGATTGACCACCAGCGCAAAGGGCTCTGCTCCTACGCTGATCGTGGCGGCCACCACGTTCGTGGCCCCGTCGATGACGGAGACCATGCTGCCGGCGCTCCCGCTGCTGTTGTTGGCCACATAGATCTGATCCGTTACAGGGTTCACCGCCAACGCAACCGGCTGGCTGCCCACACTCACCGTCGCCGTGACCGTATCCGTGGCGCCATCGATCACTGAAACCGTATTGCTGGCCGTATTGGCGACGTAGATCCGGCTGGTAACCGGGTCCACCGCCAGCGCAAAGGGCGAGGCTCCCACCGTCACGGTGGAAGAAACGGCTTGGGCGGCCAATGGCACGGCCGAAAGCGTAACCAGAAGCGTAACCAGAAGCATGACCAAAGAGGCTGCCAGAGCTCTGCAAAAAGGAGCCGGCAGAATCCTGGAGACAATCCTGGAGACAATCCTGGAGACCACAGCCATCTCGCGCGGCGCTCTTGCGGCTCCCTCCCAGTGGTGCGCAGCCTGGAACCGGGTTCTTGCACCGTCTAGCCAAAGCCGCGCACCGTCTCGCTGAAGCCGCGCACCGGAAGATCGATTCGCTGCAACCGACGCCATCCCCGCTCACCCCTCTGGTTACAAACTGCTTATCGGCTTGTGCCGGGGAGTGCATGAGGATAAATTAGGACAATTTGCACTTTATTTTTACTTTGGTAACAGCAATGCGGCACAAGGGGACCAGATTTTGCTCCGTGCGCTGTGCGGACAGCAGAATATTGAGTAAACGCTCATGAATAACCTCTCCGCAGTTTCATGGCATGGGAGCAAGGTCAGCGATGAGCCGGCCTGCCGGGTTTTCGGCGATACGGCCGGCGGCTCCCGTAGAATCAAAGGCATCGGCAAAGACTAGGGGAACGATGGCAGTCATCGCTTCATCCCGCCCGCTGCCTGGGAGCTTCCACGTGTCCGCATCCTGCAACCGGCTCTTCTTCCTCTATCACGAGCTCCGGAGCACTCCCAGCAGCTACTCCTACGTGATGGAGCGCCGGCAGTTCGAAGCCCACGCCGATCTTTTCCTGCGCCTCCGGGCCGCTGCCGGCAACGCCAACCTTTGGCCGGAGATCACCTTCGACGATGGCCACATCTCCAACCACGAGCTTGCCCTTCCCGCGCTCGCCGGCCGCAACCTTACAGCCACCTTCTTCCTCACCGTCGGTTGGATGGGCTCGCGCGCCGGCTACATGAACTGGAGCCAGGTCAAGGCCCTTCACGCCGCAGGCCAGCGCATCGGCGCTCACGGCTGGTCCCACGCCCTGCTGACCCGCTGCACCGATGCCGCGCTGGAGAAGGAGCTTAGGTGGGCTCGGCTGACCTTGGAGGACCGGCTGGGAGCAGCCGTAACCTGGATGTCGCTACCGGGCGGACGCTTCAACCAGCGCGTCCTCTCCGCCTGCCGGGCAGCCGGGTATGAGCACGTGTTCACCTCAAGGCCCCACACCGAACCTGCGCAACTTCCCTTCCTTCCAGGCCGGCTGAATCTACGCAGCAGCGTGAGCCCGGCAGACCTTGAGCGGCTTCTCGATCCTGCAAGCGGAGCCCTGCGGAGACTGGAGCGCCAGGACCGTTGGAAGTCAGCCTTGAAGCGAACCCTTGGCGACCGCCTCTATGCTCGCCTTTGGGCCGTGCTCAATCGCCAGGAGCCGGAGGAGGAACCGGAAGAGGAACCCGACGCGGCGGAGACTGGTTGCGATCCCGAGCGGAAGATCGACGCCAAGGCAGACCCCACGGGAGCGCCGCGGCCATGAGAGTCCTCCACCTCATCTCCAGCGGCGGCATGTATGGCGCCGAGGCTGTGATCCTGAACCTCTCTCGCACCCTGAACCAGCAGGGACATGCGAGCCTCATCGGCGTCTTCGCCAACTCCGCCAACCCCAACCTCCAGCTCCACCAACTGGCTCTTGCCGAAGGCATCGAGTCTCACCGGATCCCGTGCCACAGCCAGATCGACCGTTCGGTGCCTGCGGCGATCCGTTCCCTGGCTGAAAGCACGCGAGCCGAGGTGATCCACGCGCACGGCTACAAGGCCGATGTGTACGCCTGGCTGGCGATGCGCGGCTCCGGCTCGCGGCGCGGCCTGCCGCTGGTCTCCACCTGCCATACCTGGTATGACGACAACGCTTTGGTGTGGCTCTACGGCGCCATCGACCGGCGGGTGCTGCGCAGCTACCAGGCCGTCATCGCGGTCTCCAGCGAAGTTCAGGCTCGCCTGCTCGCCGCCGGCGTCCCTCCCAATCGCATCCACTTCATCCGCAACGGCATCGACCTGCGTCCCTTCACCTTCCGTGAAGACCGGCCGCGTCTCTTCGCCGCCCCTGCAAACGCCGATCAGCTTGTAGTCGGATGGGTAGGACGGCTCACCCGCGACAAAGGCCCGGATCTCTTCCTGCGTGCTGTGGCTCAACTGCGCTCCGGCTTCCCTTCTGCCCGTTACGTCATGGTGGGTGAAGGGCCCTACCGTCCGGAGTGCGAGCGGCTGATCGCGGAGCTGGCCTTGGCTGATGTGGTCCAGCTTCTGGGCCAGCGCTCGGACATGCCCGCGATCTTCGCCTCCTGCGACCTGATGGTCTCCTCCTCCCGGCTGGAGGGTCTGCCCATAGCCATGACGTAACGGG
>JAKART010000008.1:0-5460 GCA_021819255.1 Acidobacteriota bacterium | reverse complement strand
TGCTGTGGGGGATGGCGGCGTCCCTGCCCTGGGTTGCCGCATCCGTCGGGGCCATTCCGTTGGCCGTTCACGACGCAGAAAACGGCATTCTTGTCCCTGCGGAGAACGTGGAAGCCCTGGCCGCCGGCATGGCTCGTCTTCTGCAGGACGCCGCCGAACGCACCCGCATGGGCGCAGCCGCCAGAAGCCTCGCGGAGCGTGAGTTCTCCGCCGACCGCATGACGGCAGACACCCTCAAGGTGTACCGGCAGGCGCGGTTGGAGGGTTTCCCCAAGGACCGGCCCGGGGAGGAGCAACCTTGATCCCTTCAGACGGCCAAACCCGGAAATCTTCCGACGCTCTCCCCAGAACCGGAACTGCGCCGGCCCCGGCCTCTGCCCCCCGGGTCTTCATGATGGACCTGCTGGCCATTGTGCCCTACTACACCGCGTATCTCTCCCGAGCGCTCCTGCGGGAGGGAACGAAGCTGACCGTCGGCTCCATCACCTACTACCTGGACCCGGGCTGCTTCCGTTCGCAAGGCGTATCTGTGGACCCCGGACCCCTGAACCTGGTGAGCAGGCTGCGCCTGCCGAAGCTTCCACGCCGCGTGCTCAAGCTGGTCGAAGTCTCGATCAATCTTTGCGCGCTCACCCTCCGGTTCATTGCATCGCCTCCAGATGTCATCCATGTGCAGTTTTTGCCTCTGCTGCGCTCCCGGGCTCCGATGGATCTGTGGTTTGTCCGTTTCTTCCGGCGCCGGGGGACAAAGATTGTGCTGACGGTACACGACCTTTTGCCGCATGACACCGGCGAGCGGTACAGAAGCCTTTACATGAATCTCTACAGCCAGGTGGACGCGATCATCTGCCACTCCGATCACGTTGCCGCCAGACTGGAGAGCGAGTTCCGACTCCCTGCATCCAGGATCAACGTCATCCCCCACGGTCCGTTCTTTTACGACATCTCTCCCTCCGGGACGGCGGAGATTCTCAACAGCATTCCCGCAGCGCCGAACCGGACCTTGTTTCTCTTTCAAGGAATCCTCTTCCCCTACAAGGGCGTGGATCTGCTCTTGAATGCGTGGCAAACACTGGAGCAGGCTTGCTCGGACGCATGGTTGGTGGTTGCGGGAACCGGATCTCCGGAGCTTCTGGAGCAGATCCAGGAGCAGGCGAAGCGGCTCGGCCTGCAGCGCGTCCATCTGCACCCGCATTACATCTCCACCGAGGAGCTGGTGGCGCTCTACCGAGCGGCGGATGTAGTGGTGTACCCCTACCGCGCCGTGACCACCAGCGGCGCGCTGGCCACCGGTCTCGCCCTGGGCAAAGCGATGGTCGCCAGCGATCTGAAGGTCTTTCGCGAGCTGCTCACCCACCAGGAGAGCGCGCTGCTGGTGGATCCTGAGAACCAGCCGCAGTTTGCCCAGGCTCTGCTTCGCATGGCCGGACAGCCGAATCTGCGCCAGGCGTTCTCCGCCCGCATCCGTGAGATGCAGTACGGCGACCGCACCTGGCAGTCGATCGCCCTCCAGACGCGCGGCGTCTACCAGCAGGCATTGCGTCAGGCAGGGTCTCCATCTCCGCTCGAACGGTAGCGCCGGAGGCTTCCAACCATCCGGAGTCTTCCAACCATAAGGCAGCCATCGTCCGCGCGCGGACCGCAATCTCCATCCCGCGGTCTCCACCATCGCGCTCAGGCTACGGCTGCGGCCCTCTCGCCATCCCTAGACCATTTTCCCTGATGATGGGTGCACGGAAGCGGGCGTTCAGTGGCGTTTTCATTGAGGAAAACGCCCACAGGAGTCGTTCCCCTTGCTTACACCTTCAGGGAAAATGGTCTATTCCCCCGTTGATTCCAGGGAAACCTCTTGCACCGCAACGGTCTCCGCTCTCCGCCAGCCATTCCACATCTGCCGTAGCTCATCCTTGAAGATCCATAAGGAGCAAACCACGTAAACGGGTAAGGTGATCAAAATCTGCCCAAAGAAGACCACCATGGAAGCGGGATGCCAGTACCGGTCTGCGGCGTAGCACGCCACGGCAAACGGGATGGAGCAAAGCGTAATCTTTCCCCATCCCTCCCACAGATAGGTTTTCACCGGCACCTTCAACTCACGTCTGAGATATCGCGGCCAGAAGATGAGATGAATGATGGTGGTCGCGATCGAAGTCCCCCATGCGACGCCGTAGATTCCGATCTTCCTTGCAAGAACAACGCTCAAACTGAGGTTGAGCGCCGCCTCCACCACAGCCCAGTAGGCCATGGACTTGTGTTTCTCGATTCCAAACGCGATCTGCCCTCCGGTGGTGTTGGCGACGCCAAAGTACTGGCTGATCATCAAAATCTGCAGTACGGTCCCGGAGGTCTGGCTGTACTGGCGCCCCATCCAAAGACCAACGAAGGTCTTGCCGCGGAAGAGCAGCGCCAGGCTCACGGGCAGCGCCAGACCCAACGTCGCCTGTGTGCCTTTCAGAAGCAGCTTCTGCAGCGCTTCCGTTCTACCCTCGGCCTCCAGATTGCTCGCCATGGGGATAAAGGTGGTCGCCATGGAGGTAACGAACTGTCGCGAGTAAGCCACCAGGCTGCCGCCGATCGAGTAGAAGGCGACGGCTCCCACGGAAACAAAAGCTCCCACCACAATGTTGTCGGTGTTGAAGACCACCTGCACCGCGATCACGATCAGGAAGGTGGTCACGCTATAAGACCAGATCTTTTTGAGCGTCTGGATATCGGGCCGCCCCAGCCGGACACGGGCGGCGGGAAAGATCTTCGCCGCTGCCGCCCAGGTCGCCAGGCCTGCCAGCAGCGTCATCGTAAACTCCCAGTAGGCCAGTGGAACCAGACCACCCCCACGATGCAGAATCAGGATCACGCCGGCGGCCTTCACGCTGGTCTGCGTGATTCCCACACCACTGAGGATGTCAAAGCGATGCACCGCGCTGAGCACCGCGCCGAAGACACCGGAAGCCAGGGTGACGGCCACCGCCAGAGCGCACATCAGCACCGTCACCTGCGCCGCGTGCTCCAGCCCGCCGGGCACCTTGAAGAAGCGCGGGAACTCAAGAGCCAGAATCAGGCTTAGAACCGCTGCGCCGGAGGCGATGAGAATGCGGAACCAGAGCGCCGCGCCGATCGCCTTCTTGGCCTCGGTCAGATCTCCCTGCGCATCGGCCTTGGAGACAAAGCGGATCACCGCGCTGCGCATCCCCATGTCCAGCAGACCCAGATACGCCACCGTGGAGACGGCCAGAATCCAGACTCCGTAAGCCACCGATCCCAGGCTCCGGATGACAATCGGGGTCAGGAAGAACGGCACCGCCATGCCCGCAGCCATGGCGACCCAGTTCATTGTCACATTGAGAGCAAAGCGTTTTGAGCCAGCCATTGATTATTCGGTTCGCAGGTTCCAAGATACTATAGGGTCATTGCTATCGATGTTGTCTGGATGGGATCTGCCGGCTGGTGGCGGACGCAGCCATCGAACATGCCGTGGACGGTTGCCGCACGGCCTCAGCACCATAGAGAAGCCCTCCCGGCGAAGCAGCCCGTCGGGGTAGTGGGAAATTCCCTTGCAGGAGTGGATCATGAGGGCCGTCTTCTGGCTATGCCTGGCGCTGGCGGGATATGCGTACTTCGGCTATCCGCTGCTGCTCTGGATTCAGGCTCTCTGGCTTCGAGTTCCGTCGCCTCCCCAGCCACCGCCTCAAGACGCCGCACCGCGCGCGGTCGACCCCGTCCCGATCCTGCCCACCGTCTCCATCATCCTTGCTGCACGCAATGAAGAGGCCAACCTGCCGGGCAAGATCAAAAACCTGGAGAGCACAGACTATCCCCGGGAGCTTCTCCAGATTGTGATCGCCTCGGATGGCTCCACGGATCGCACAGCAGAGATTCTCCGCGAGCACGCGTCCATATTGGTTCCGGTGATCCTTGAGTCCTCCGGCGGAAAAGCTATCGCCTTGAATGAGGCGGTGCGACACGCGACTGGAGATGTGCTGGTCTTTCAGGATGCCCGGCAGATGGTGGACAGCAATGCCGTCGCCGAGCTGGTCTCCCGCCTGGCTGACCCGGAGGTGGGAGCGGTGAGTGGCGAGCTGCTGTTAGAGTCCGCAAATGCGGAGACGGCTCCAGAGGGGTTGGGCATCTACTGGAAGATCGAAAAGACCGTGCGCAAGCTGGAATCTGTCACCGGTTCCGTCGTCGGAGTCACCGGAGCCATCTATGCGGTTCGCCGCGAGCTTTTCGCTGAGATCCCGGCCGGAACCATCCTGGACGATGTCTTTGTGCCCATGCGCGTAATCAAGGCGGGGAAGAGGGTTGTCTTTCAATCCAGCGCGATCGCGCGGGACCGTCTGTTCAGCCAGAAGGGACGGGAGTTCAGCCGCAAGGTGAGAACCCTGACCGGAAACTACCAGTTGTTGCGCCTGGAGCCATGGCTTCTCTCCGCGGAGAATCCTCTGCTCTTTCGCTTCGTCTGCCATAAGCTGCTGCGGCTCGCCGTCCCGCTGTTTCTAACCCTGATGCTGCTTACCTCCGCTCTCGCGAGAGGAACCTTCTACCACGCGGCGTTCCTGGCCCAGATCCTCTTCTATCTCGCCGCGGCATTGGGAGCTGTCAGCCCTTCTGCGAAGGCCATCAAACCCATCGCGATCGCCCACACCTTCGTCTTGCTCAACGCTGCCGCTCTCATGGCATTCTATAGTTTCGTCGCGGGACGAAAGAGACTCTGGACTTAGTTCCAGCCCAATTCGATCCTGCAAGAGTATCCTTTCACTCACCGTCTTTGGAGATCGCATGTTAGGAACAGGACTAGGACACTACATCCCCCTCGTCGCGTACCTCGGCTTCTGGGTCATGTGCCTGGTTTCGTTTGGAAAACCTCTCTACGGGTTCTACTATCTCATCCTCTTCCTTCCCTACCGGACGATGCGCGACCACTTCCTCATCTACCCTCTGGGAGCGCAGATATTGACCATTCTGGTTCTCTGCATCCTCATCGGAGCCATCGCCCACGGCAAGCGCCTGCCTGCCTCCAGGCCCTACCTGATCTGGCTGTTCTTCGGCATCTATCTCTATTTCTCGATGTGGCTTGGAGTGGTGCTCGCCAACGCCCCCGCCCCCCTGTGGCTCTCCGATTTCAACTTTGCCAACTGGAAGGACTACATGCTCATTCCGCTGATCTTCGCGGCGGCAGGCATGGTCATTGAAGATCGGAAGACGATACGAACTGTCATACTGCTCACAGCCTTCTCGGTAGCCTTCATCGATCGCTCCAGCCTGCTGGATAGCATGTCCCGATCCTGGGCCAACTTCGATGAAAATAAGCGCTCCGGCGGCCCGCTGGGCTTCGGAGCCAACCAGACTTCGGCGTACCTTACCCAATTCGCCATGTTCTTCTGGGGATTCGTGCAGTTCTCAAAGCGCTACAAGATTAAGCTCGCCGGCTACGCGCTCGCCGGCGTCACTATCTTCACAGCC
>JAKART010000350.1 GCA_021819255.1 Acidobacteriota bacterium | reverse complement strand
GACTATGAATCGTCAATCGGGCATTCTGGTGATAGTCCATTCGATCTCCTGAGCGGCAAAGTCTTCTCAAACTCAGCTTTTCAGTTCTTGATCGAATGGACAACCTGTTGAAACCTCACATCTAGCCTCCGGCCCACCATGCAGAGCCGGCTTGCAGGTTTGCAAGCCTCGGAAGTGGCGAAGAGGAAGGCCTTACCTTCAGCATACGCCACAGAAGACAGCCGTCTCTTGCCTCCCGGTCTTGGGAGAGATCCCTAAACGTCTCCGCCCCGGCGGGCGCTCGGCGCCGATGCTACGGGTTCCAAGCCAGCGCCGAGCGAGCCGGGCTTCTCATCTCGGGCCGGGCTCCCCTGGCGCGGGAGCCGGCGGTTGCGTTGGCTGTGCAGAAACAGATTCATCGACCACCCTTGAACGGCGATGGAAAAGACAACAACGATATAGGTGGTGGGCAGGATCCAGCGGTAGGCGCTCATGGCGGGCACAGCGAAGGCCAGGGCCAGGCCCAGGCCGCCACGCAGGCCTCCCCAACTCAGGGCTGCGAGCGAACTTCCGAAGCTGCGATGGGTGGGCTGGGCGGCGTCTTGTCTCCGCATGGGAGCCAAGGCGCGGAGCCGGTCCAACACCCGGGCCATTCCGAGCATGGAGGCGACCACCACCACTCGGACCGTGAGCACGACCAGGATGGCCAGCGCTCCCAGCCCGAGGTCGCCGCGGGCGAACGGGACGGAGAGAACCTCCAGGCCCAGCAGGACGAAGAGGACAGCATTCTGGATCTCGTCGGTAACCTCCCAGAAGCGATCGATGCTTTCGTGGTGAATCCCCTCATCGTTGCGGTTGGGGATGACGATCCGCTGCGGGGCTCGGGCGCGATCGAGCTTGCGCAGGCTGATACCGGCGATGACGGCCTCCATCGGAGCGGAGAGGTGGAGGAACTCGGCCAGGGCATAACCGCCGAGCGCGAGCGCAAGGGTGAGCAGGATCTCAACCTGATAGGAGGGTGTCTTGCGCATCAGATGAGAGGTCAGCCACGCGCCAAGCATGCCCAGCAGCACGCCTCCGCCCACCTGCCAGAGGAGGCTCCAGCCGAGAGAGCCTGGGGAAGGAAAGGCGCCCCGGGAGGCCGACAAAAGGGTAAGGAAGACACCGGCGCCGACACCGTCGTTGAAGAGGGATTCGCCGGCGAGCTGCGCCTGAAGATAGCGCGGCGCGCTGACTCGCCCCAGCATCTCCAGGACGGCGATGGGGTCCGTGGGGGAGATGAGCGCACCAAAGAAGAAGCAGGCAAGCCACTGCGGATGAAGCCCAAGGCGATGGAGGACCAGCCACATCAGGGCGGCGACGGCCCCGGTGGAGAGCAGGGTGCCCGGAGCCGAGAGCAGAGCGATCAGCAGGCGCTCCCTGACCAGATACTCCAGGTCAAGGAGGAAGGCGCCGGCGAACAGCAGCATGGGCAACATCCCATGCAGAATGAGAGAATCAAAGCGTATCTGCTGCACCAGATGAACGGCCCATGCGTGCAGGCCGGGCGCACGGGTGCTCACAGCCTGTAGCAGAAGGGAGGAGAGAATAGCCAGCAGCACACTTCCCAGCGTGATCGGCGCCTTGATCCAGCGCGAGCTGATCCAGCCGAAGCCGGCGGCAATGACGAGCAGCGCCCCGAGGATGTGCAGGGTGGCCATGGCGGGCTCCGGTAGATCGAGTTTACTCTGCCCGCCTGCAAGCGGAGGAGTCCGGGAGCTTCGTGGGGAAGACTCCAGGTGACAGAAGCCGGCGTTGAGGCGGAGCTGCGGAGAGGAGGCCGTCCGCCGGGCCGGGCTCGCGGCAGCCGCCCGGCCATGCGCGCTCACATCCTCGGCAGGGACGGCATCTGGTATATATAAATCATCGGTTTTGCGAGCTTTCATGGCCTTGTCGGGCGGAATACCCCTCCCCTCTGCCTGCGGGCACAAGGGGCTGTTCCGGGGCCGATGCTATACTCGCCAGTGCCCGGGAATCTCCGCCGGATCGCAGCGGGATTTCAAACCACTTCTCTGAACATGGCCGCAGAGTCTGCGCGCCGTGGAGGCCAAGATTCCACCATTTGATAAGCGTTCCGCAAAGTCCTTTGTCCGCACCAATGAGCGTATCCGCGCGCGCGAAGTCCGCGTGATCGACGAGAACGGAGAACAACTGGGCGTGATGCCGCCGTTTGAGGCTCTGAAGATGGCCCGCGAGCGCAGCCTGGACCTGGTGGAGATCTCGCCCAATGCCGTTCCACCGGTGTGCAAGATCCAGGACTATGGCAAGTACCTCTATGAGAAGGACAAGAGCGAACGAGCCGCACGCAAGAAGCAGAAGGTGATTACGCTCAAGGAAGTCAAGTTCTCTGTGACCGTGGACGAGCACGACTACCAGACCAAGAAGAACCAGGCGATCCGGTTTCTCGGCGACGGTGACAAGGTGAAGGCGAGTCTGCGCTTCAAGGGGCGCCAAATGGCGCATCGCGATCTGGGATACAAGATCATCAATCGCCTGATCATGGATATCGGCGAGGCGGGCATGGTGGAGTTCATGCCGCGCATGGAGGGCACCACCCTGCATGCGATTCTGGCCCCGGCCAGAAAGACCGAATCAGCGCCGGCGGCGTCCAAGCCCAAACCCACCCTGGAAGCGCCGGGTGCATAGGCCCTTCTTGTCCTGAGTTTTTCCCCTGTTCTCCGTGCTCGGGCGTGCCGCCAGCGCCTGAGCCTTCCTCTGCGATTCCAACTGTGATGGCCACGCCGGCGATGCTCTCGCGGACGGCGCGGTGTCATGCCATGGGCCAACGGTGGTGGCGTTGCCCCGAGCCATGGTCCTGCCACGCGGCGAGAGCCGCCTGGTGGCCGCACATGCCATGGACTCCGCCGCCGGGCGGGGTGGACGAGCTGCACAGATAGATTCTGCGGTGACTGGTCCGGTAGAAGCTGACGGTGGGGCGAAACAGAAGTTGTCCCATCGTCATGGCGCCCCCGCTGATGTCGCCGCCCAGCAGGTTGGGATTCCAACTGGACAGGGCCTTGGCGTTGCCGGCGCGCCGGGCCAGGATGCACTGCCGAAATCCGGGAGCGTAACGCGAGATCTGGTCTTCGATCGCCTGGGTCCGGTCCAGGTTGGAGCCGGTGGGGACGTGACAGTAGGCCCAGGCGGTGTGCTGGCCGGCGGGGGCGCGAGCGGGGTCAAAGAGACTGGGCTGCACCAGCAAAACGAAGGGCTGGGCATTGCAAAGCTGGTCCGGGTGGCCGTAAAAGGCCTCCTGCTCGGAGTGGGCGATCTCCGCCAGCGAGCCGCCCAGGTGGACCGTAGCGGCCCGAGCGCAGGCCGGGGAGCGCCAGGGGATCGGCCGGCTCAGAGCATAGTCGAGCTTGAAGATCCCCGGCCCGCGCCGAAAGCTTTGCAGGCGCTGCCGGTAGTTGGCAGACAGATCCGAGCCGGCGAGGCGCAGCAGAGCCTCGACGCTGGTGTCCAACAGGATGACGTCGGCCGGTGGCAGGTCGCGAAGCCGGCTGACCTCCGTGCCGAGCACAAGACGGCCTCCGAGGGTTTGGAGCAGGCCGGCCATGGCGTGG
>JAKART010000349.1 GCA_021819255.1 Acidobacteriota bacterium | reverse complement strand
ACGTACTTCCTCTTTGGCCTGACGCAGGTGCAGCTCAGCCGCACCCTGTTCCCGCTCGGCGAGATGTGCAAGCCGGAAGTTCGCAGCCTGGCGGCCAACCATGGTCTGGAGCTGGCCCAGAAGCCGGATTCGCAGGAGATCTGCTTTATCCCCGGCGGCAGTTACCAAAACTTCTTGAGCGCCTACTTCGCCGAACAGGGCCGGGAACTGCCCGACACCTCTGGCGAGCTCGTAACGACCTCCGGCCAGATCCTGGGGCGCCACTCCGGCATCCACACCTTCACGGTGGGCCAGCGCAAGGGCCTGGGAGTCAGTTCGCCCGATCCCCTTTACGTCCTCAGGATTCATCCCGAATCCCGCCAAGTGGAGGTGGGCAACGATTCCGAGCTTCTGGGCTCCCGGTTTGTTGCCGACCGCCTGAACTGGGTCTCCATCCCCGAACCTGCTACCCCCATCCGGGTCAGCATCAAGATCCGCCATCGTCACGAACCGGCGCCGGCCACTCTTCGCATCACCGCTCCGGACAAGATCGAGGCCGTCTTCGATCAGCCCCAGCGCGCCATCACCCCAGGGCAGTCCGCGGTCTTTTACCAGGGCGATGAGGTTGCAGGCGGCGGTTGGATCACGGCCGAACGTCTCGATTGAGGATTTGTCGGTCTACCATCTTTTCCGTGGAGGCATCTTCCGATGCCTCGCCCTTGGTGAGCGTTTCCTCCCATGAAGACGTCACAACAAGCCCGGTGGGAAGATCCCTCAACAAGCAAAAGGCGATAGACCATATTCCCTGATGATGGGTGTACGGAAGCGGGCGTTCAGTGGCGTTTTCATTGAGGAAAACGCCCACAGGAGTCGTCCCCTTGCTTACACCTTCAGGGAAAATGGTCTAGCGCCGAGACGCAGTCTGCCCCGTTTAAGCCAGGCAAGAGCCCGGCAGTGACAGAGCTTCCTTCCCGCTGCGCCTTATCCCCTTGGCCGGAACGGCGAGCGCTCCACCAGAGCCTTGATCGCCGCCTGAACTCCGGCCATGATCGCAGCTATCTGCTGGATGGGGCCCCGGATTCCCTGTTGCACTGTCTGGGAGATCTCTTCGATCGCATCCAGCGCATCGCGGAAAATCCCGTCCACACGCCGCACCTGCGTCCGAGCTTGGTCATTGATTCCCCGCACAGTATCGTTCAGATCCATCACCGTTAGGTTCAAGTCCTCCACGCGAGCTTGCACCGTGGCGGAGATCTGCTCCGCGCTCTCGCTCATCCGGCGCAGCCTGGGCGTCAAGTCTGTTAGCAGCGCCTGGGTCTGATCCATCACTGTCTTTGTCTGGGTCAGGATCGACCTTGTCTGGTCCAGCACTGGAGACGCCTTCGCCTCCACCAAGCCGATAAGGGTCCTTGCTCGTACCAGCGTCCGCGCAGCGACGGCGCTTGCGATCACGACGCCTAGCGCCTGCAGCACCAACGCCGCGGCGATCACCACCAGCAGGATGATGACCAGATGAATATCGCTCTGGGTAAGATCCGACTCGCGAAGGAAGACTACCGCTGCGCCACTGAGAACCGGCATGAACGCGCTCCTGTTCGATCTCGAAGTTCTGTTGCCTTTGTGCCTTGTCTTTTAGTTATACTCAAAAAATCTCCCTACAGCCGGTAATCGATCGCATCGACCCGCCCGGAACCGGTCATCCGTCGCGGCCCAGGGTTCGCGAGGTCAAGCTGGCGCCGGAAGGTCCCTACCTCCATCGGGAAGCTGCTGCGCACAGCAGGTTGGTTTGCCCGGCGGCCGCTCGCATGAAAAAGGGCCGGCCATACGCCAGCCCCCGCGGAGACACTTCTCGGGAAGAGGTCAAACCGGTCGCCGCCAAGAACAACCCAGACAGACTGCGGCGGCGCTAGGCAACCGGAGTGCTCTCTTTGGTCTTGGCAATGTAGGCCTCCTTGCCGGCCTCGACCATGGCCTTTGTCGCCTCGGCCTGGGTTTGGATGAGATCCCTACCCTTCTCAACGTACTGGCTCCACTGGCCGCGGCCACGGTTGTAGTACTCCCGGCCTTTGTCCACGTACTCGGCGGCTGTCTGCCGTCCCTTGTCCACGTAGTCGCCGGCAGCCTCCCGTCCCCTGTCGGCAAACTCTTCCACCTGGGCCTTACCCTGCTCGTAGAGCTGGTTGGCTCGATCCTTGGCCTCTTTGGCTCCTGCCACCAGATCCTCGCGCGTCTCCTTGCCGCTCCTGGGCGCATACAGCACACCCACCAGCGCTCCAATTCCCAACCCTGCCAAAAACCATCCAAATCCGCCGTTATCTGCCATGGAAATCTCCTATCTTGACCGAATGCTCTGCCTCAGGATACTCCTTGCGAGCAAAGACGCCGTATGCAGACCCATCCCAAAGTGGATGCCGGGGGGATGGTTCGCCTGAAAGGGCTTGTAACAGCCCTCCGCTTCGGAGGGAATTCCTCGTGTTGTCTCAGCTCCGCGTGGCGCCTGCAGCCAGAGTATCCTCCGGGCATGATCTTTTGCCTCTTGGTCTGGATGCCGCAGCATTCGATCAGGTTGCATGGTCTGCGGCAACCCGCTCTCGCTGCTTCAACAATTGTTGATGCAGCCTGCGGGTGAGTCATCGCATCTTAAGGGTTCACGGTTCTCTTTTTCTTCCTGCCGATGGCGCGTCTTGTTGGGCTGCCCGTCTTTGGCCATATCAGGGGCATCCTGGATCGACACACAGGAGCAGGCTCGTGCGCGAGCCTGCTCGGTTGCTGCCTCTCACCGCGGCGCGCCGTCTAAGCAGGAGAGCAACTCGGTCGCACGGCTCCTGGTTCGCGATCCTCCCTGGCAGCGAAATGCAAAAAGCCACTCCCAGAAGGGAACATGCCCTTGAGTTCGATCCTTCAAGAAACAAACCGCTCCGGCCTGGCCGCTCACTCCGCAACCGCCCCCCCCGGCTATCTCTCTTTCACTCTTCATGCCCATTTGCCCTACGTCGTCAACCATGGCACGTGGCCGCACGGCATCGAGTGGCTGCATGAAGCTGCTGCGGAAACCTATCTTCCTCTGCTGCGTGTCTTCTCCAACCTGGAACGCGATGGCATTGCCCTTCATTGCAACCTTAACCTGTCGCCGATTCTGCTGGAACAGCTCGCCCATCCCGTCTTCAAAGCCGACTTTCCCCGCTACCTGGAACGCAAGATCATGGCTGCCCGCGAGGATGAAGCCTACTTCTCCTCCACCGGTGAGCCCCATTACTCCGAACTTGCGGGTTTCTGGCAGATGCACTTCGCCGGCATCCTGCAAGACTTTGAAGCCCTGAATCGCGACATCATCCAAGGCTTCCGCCAGTTCAATGACAAGGGGCTGATTGAGATCATCACCTGCGCCGCCACCCACGGCTACTTGCCGTTGCTGGGGACCGACGAGAGCGTGCGCGCCCAGATCCGAACCGGCGTGGCCGTCCATCAGCGCCATCTGAGCAAACGTCCGCGCGGAATCTGGGCGCCGGAGTGCGGCTACCGCCCCTCCGGCCTGTGGTCCTATCCGATCCTGGAGAACAACGGATCCCCGTTCGCCCCTGACTTTGAGCGCATCGAAAAAGAGCACGC
>JAKART010000348.1 GCA_021819255.1 Acidobacteriota bacterium | reverse complement strand
TCGTCCACCATGCGGTCCAGCATCTCCGAACCCCACACCTTCAGAATGGAGCACTCGACCGCGAACTCCTCGATCCTCTTCTGTACCTCCTGGGTATAGTCGGGCGAGTGCTTATCCAGCCCCTGCAAGGCCACATCGATCGCTCCAACCGTGCGATAGACCAGCGCCTCTCCGGCATAGATGCCCGCGGCGCAAGTGGCGATTTTCTCCTGGATCAGACCAAAGGAGGTGATGGGCTTGCCGAATGCAATCCTCTCCCGGGCATAGCGCAGGCCGTCGCGGAAGGCCTTACGCGCCCCGCCGATGGCCGCCGCAGCCAGCTTGTACCGTCCCACGTTGAGCACATTGAACGCAATATGATGCCCTTTGCCGGCCTCTCCCAGCAGATTCTCCACCGGAACTTTGCAATCCTCCAGGCGCAGCGGGCAGGTAGACGACCCGCGAATGCCAAGCTTGTGCTCTTCGGCCGCCACGGTCAATCCCGGCGTTCCGGCCTCCACCAGAAATGCGGTGAACTTCTCGCCATCGATCTTGGCAAAGATCGTGAAGATGTTCGCCAGGCCCGCATTGGAGATCCACATCTTCTCTCCATTCAGGACGTAGTGCCTGCCATCCGGCGTCAACTTCGCCTGGGTGCGGATGTTCATCGCATCGGATCCAGCCGAGGACTCCGACAGCGCATAGGCCGCAATCCATTCTCCACTGGCGATTTTGGGCAGATACTTTGCCTTCTGCTCCGCGGTTCCATACCACATCAGCGGCAGAGTTCCAATGCCTGCATGCGCGCTGAAAGTCACCGAGAAGCTGCCGGAGACCGCAATCCGCTCGGCGATCAGCGCCGAGGTTACCTTGTCCAGTTCCAGCCCTCCATACTCCTCCGGCACATCGACGCCCAGAAGTCCCAACTCGCCGGCCTCGCGCATCAGCTCACGGCTCACCGCAAAGTTCTTCGCCTCGATCTCCGGCACGCGAGGAAGGATCTTTTCTTCGGCAAAGTTCGCTGTCATCTCCGCAATCTGCCGCTGCTCCGGTGAAAGATCCTCGGGCGTAAAGACATCCTGCGGACCCAGATCCTCGATCAGAAAACTTCCACCCGACTCCCGCTGCATGCGCTTCTCAACTGCCGCTGTTCCCATCGTCTCTTCTCCTGCTTCTTTGCTGTTCTCTTCTCGGCTTTCAGTTCTGCAGATTTTCAAAGATCCCGGCAGCGCCCATTCCGCCACCGACGCACATGGTCACCAGGCCGTACCTGGCCTTGCGCCGCTTCATCTCGCCCAGCAGCGTCGCCGTCAGTTTGGCGCCTGTGCAGCCCAGCGGATGACCCAGGGCAATCGCTCCTCCATTGACGTTCACCCGCTCCTCGTCCAGTCCCAGTGTCCGGATCACGGCCAACGACTGCGCTGCAAAGGCCTCGTTGAGCTCAATGACGTCGATGTCCTTGAGCGTGAGCCCGGCCATCTTCAACGCCTTCGGAACGGCATGGACCGGTCCAATGCCCATCTCCTCAGGGGCACATCCCGCATAAGCGAAGGAGACGAAGCGGGCCAGAGGTCTGGCTTCCAGGGCCAGGGCATGCTGCTCAGACATCACCACTGCCGCGGCGGCGCCATCCGAGGTCTGCGAGCTGTTCCCCGCCGTCACCACTCCTTTGGCATGGAACGCCGGGCGCAGCTTGGCCAGCGCCTCCGCCGAGGTATCCGCCCGCGGCCCCTCATCCACCAGAAACTCCTTCTCCACCAAGACCGGCTTTCCACCTCCGTTCCAGCTTGTAGACTTCACCGTCACGGGAACAATCTCGTCAGCAAAACGGCCCTCGGCAACCGCCGCCAGCGCCTTTTGATGGCTGCGCAGGGCAAACGCGTCGCAGTCTTCGCGGGTTACGCCGTAGTGCTTGGCCACCCGCTCCGCGGTCAGTCCCATCGACATATAAGCGCCTGGAACGTTGTCGACGAGCCACGGATTGGCCGAGATCTTGTTGCCTCCAAAGGGAACACAGGACATGGACTCCGTGCCCCCGGCTACGATCACCTCAGCGCCTCCGCCGCGAATCCGCTCCGCCGCCAGCGCAATGGCTTGCAGTCCCGAGGCGCAGTAGCGATTGACCGTCATCGCCGCGGACTCCACCGGCAGCCTGGCCCGCAGCGCGATCAACCGCGCCACGTTCATACCCTGCTCACCCTCCGGCATCGCGCAGCCGATGATCACATCTTCAATCTGGCTCGCGTTCAGCATTGGAACGCGTTCCAGCGCTCCCGTCACCGCGATCGCGCCCAGGTCATCCGGCCGGGTGTTCTTCAAGGTCCCCCGCGGAGCCTTGCCGACCGCCGTGCGAACTGCGCTCACCAGAACTGCGTCTCTCATCTTCCACCCCTTCCGGCTCTTATCTCACAGCTTTGCGTTGCCATCTGCAGTCCGCGCCACACCGGGCGCGATGCCTAGTTGCGCAAGGGCTTTCCTGTCTTCAGCGTGAAGCCAACCCGCTCCAGCGTCTTGGCCTCGCCACAGAGTGACAGGAAGCCCTCTCGCTCCAGGTCGAGCAGGTACTGTTCGCTCAGCATGGTTCCCGCCGTCACTCCCCCACCTGTCAACACCCTGGCTACGTGGTTGGCGATCTTGGCGTCGTGCGGACTGATGTACTGAGCCTCTAGCATCATGTTGACGCTCAGCCGTAGGGTCGCCTCCACTGAAGTCCCTGGAGCGGCAAGATCGGTTCGCAGCACCGGCGCCGTGTAGCCCGCCTGCGCCAAGCCCAGCGCCTGCTCCTTGGCTTCGTGTACCAGCCGATCGCGGTTCATCGAAATCCCATCGTGGACGCTCACAATCCGCAGAACCCGAGCTTCAAAGGCTGAGGTAGATGCCTTGGCCATCGCAATCGTTTCAAAGATCCCCTTGACGGCCTCATACACCTCCACAGACTCCGCTCCGCTGCCAGGATGCACTGCCGCCGCCGAATCCAGCGCGCGCAGCACCATCTCCTTGCAGCCGCCGCCGGCGGGAAGCAGCCCCACGCCGGTCTCCACCAGCCCGCTGTACAGCTCAATATGCGGCTGGCGCAACGCAGAGTGCAGGCAGATCTCCGTGCCTCCGCCCAGGCACATGCCAAAGGGCGCGGACACTACCGGGCGAGGGCAGAACTTGATGGCCTGCGTCATGGCCTGGAACTCGCGCACCACCAGGTCAATCTCATCCCACTCCTGATCCTGAATCGCCAGCAATAGCTGCATCAGGTTGGCGCCAACCGAGAAGTTCTGCGCGTCACTGGCAATGATGAAACCAGTGAAGTTCTTCACGGCATCACCTTCCGGATGCAGATGTTTGCGAAGAAAGCTGACAATATCCTGACCAAGGCTGTTCATCTTGGAGTGAAACTCAAAGCACCCGATGCTGTCGCCGACATCGATTAGGGAGACCCCTGCGTTCCTGGCGTACACCCCGTTTGCCCGTTTATAGCCGGCCACCGGGGCCAGCTCTGGATCGAGATCCACTGGCCGGTAACCCCCCGTCGCCACATCGAAGAACTCGGCGCCCTCTTCGCGATACCAAGAGCTTCCGCCGGCGGCAAGCAGCTTTTCTACCGCCTTCGGCACCGGTAGCGCACCCCCCC
>JAKART010000347.1 GCA_021819255.1 Acidobacteriota bacterium | reverse complement strand
TCTGCCGTCAAAGGCGTGAGCACCTCCGCCAACCGCACGATAACGCTGCACTGCATGTTCAGTTTTTGACCCTGCTGCTCGGCGTCGGCCTGCTGTTCCGGCCGGCGCATCGCGCGTTCCGATGTCCGGGGCAGGGCGCTCTCTTGCCTTGCCGGACGAAGCCGATGATCTGGCGCAGCCGGAGCAAATTGCCCGGGGCGTATCTTTCAACGCCCGTTGCGGCGCTTTGCCTTGGCGCCGGCCCTCTTTGCTTTGGCTTTCTCTCTGGCCGCGGCCTTTTTCGCTTCGCTCTTGCCGCCGCGTCCCGGCGCGCTCTTCGGCACGCGGGGCTCAGTTCCCGGCAGCAGAGCGAACTGCAACCGGCGCTGTTGGCGGTCGATCCGGTCCAGCAATACCTGCACCGGCTGGCCGATGGCGAAGACGTGGCCGGTGCGCGCGCCTGCAATGGTGCGGTCCGTATCGCGATAGGTGTAGAAGTCGCCGACCAGGGATCCGATCGGGACCAACCCTTCGATGAACAGGTCGTTGAGTTCCACGAAGAACCCGTGCCGGGTGACGGAGAGGATGATGGCGGAAAAGTCGTCGCCGACCTTGTCGGCCATGAACTTCATCTTCTTCCACTCGACCAGCTCGCGCTCTGCCTCGTCAGCGCGGCGCTCGGCCTGCGAGCTCTCGGCGGCGATATCCTGCAACTCCGCGGCGGGGATGGGCCCTGCCGCCAGGTTCGCCTGAAAGACGCCGTGGGAGGCGCGAGCGGCCGCGGCAGCGCCTGCTCGGCTTTCCCACGCCGCCTTCCAGGGCTGCCCGTCACCGCTGCGAATCGGCCCGCCCCGGGGATCGAGGCCCTGCCGCAGCATCGCGCGCACCAGCCGATGCACCACCAGATCCGGATAGCGCCGGATCGGTGAGGTAAAGTGCGTGTAGCAGGGCGAGGCCAGGGCGAAGTGGCCTGCATTCTGCTCCGCATAGCGCGCTTGTTTGAGCGAGCGCAGCATCAGGTGGGAGAGGATGCGCTCCTCCGGCGTTGCGCTGATCCTGCGCAGCAGGCGCTGATACATCTGCGGGGTCACGGGAAGGCTCTCCGGGATCTCATATGGCTGGGCTCCGTGCGAGTCTCTCCCTTGAGCTGACCGCCGGCGACGCTCCCTTGGCTCGGCCTTCAGGTTGAGCTTGCGCACGGGCAGGCTACCTAGACCCAGCGAGTGCCCAAAGCCGGCCGCGGTCTCCTCAAACTCGAGGATCTTTTGCGGATCCGGCATCTCATGGATGCGATAGAGCGAGGGTATGCCCGGCCTCTGCAGCCCACGGCCTTCCAGCCAGTGGGCGACGCACTCATTGGCGGAGAGCATGAACTCTTCGATCAGACGGTGCGCCCATCCGCGCTCCGAGCGAGCGATCGCCTTCATGTTGCCGTCGGGGTCAAACTCCACGACCGGCTCGGGCAGATCAAAGTCGATCGAGCCGCGCCGCACCCGCTTCGCGTTCAGCCGCAGCGCCAGGTGAAGCATGGCGTCGAAGGCGGCGGGAAGCTCGGGATCTTCACGGCCGATCCGCTCCCGTTCGGTCAGGTCCTCGGCGCCGGGCGCAGGCTCGTGGCCGGGGAGCGCGGGATCGGAAGCGTGCGGAGGCGGAGCGCCGAGCGTGTCCACGGCGGCGCTGACGGCCGGCTTCCGCGGCTCGTCTCCCGGCGATTGCCGCGCTGCGCTGTGGCGGTCAGGAGGGATCTGCCGGCGCAGGCTGCCCGCATTCAGACAGCGCTGCACGCTGGTATAGGTCATCCGCCGCAGGCTGCGGATGAGGCCCTCGGCCAGGCGATAGGTGACGATCTCACCCTCGGAGTCGATCTCCAGGATGCAGCTCAGCACCAGCCGGTCCTCGCCCGGAAGCAGGCTGCAGATGCCGCTGGAGAGCGCATGCGGCAACATAGGAATAGCGCGATCCGGAAAGTAGACGCTTGTGCCGCGGAACCTGGCCTCGGTATCCAGCGCGGAGCCGGGCTGCACGTACCAGCTCACATCGGCAATATGCACCTGCAACTCGTCGTTTCCATTGGGCAGGCGGCGCACGAGCACCGCATCGTCGAAGTCGCGGGCGGTCTCGCCGTCGATGGTGACGATGGGCAGGCCGCGAAAGTCCTCTCTGGATGCCAGCAGCATGGGGCCCGGGTCGGCGGCGTCCGGCGTGGCTGCCGACTCGACTGCCCGGTCCTCAGCCTCCCTCAGCACCAGCGCTGGAAACCTGTGGGGGATCTGGTGTTTCCGGATCACGATCTCCACATCGACGCCGAAGCCGTCCGGCGGACCGAGCACCTCGATGACGCGTCCCCGTGCCGGCCGGCCGGGGGTGGGGAAGCTGAGGATCTCGACGTCCACCACCAAACCCTCCCAGGGGTGCAGCGGGTCTGTCGCGCCAGCGGCGGCAAGCTCCTGGCGGGCCTGCTCGCCCAGCAGACGGTGGGGCGAGGCGGCGATATCGGGCAGGGCGTTGGAGGCGGCTGGAGGGATGGCATCGCCGGCTGCGATGAGAATGGGTCCGCCCATGCGCTCATCCCATGGGGTGACGAAGTCGCTGTGCAGCGGCTCCCGGAGCGGCGAGCGCCGGGAACGGGCACGGTCCTGGCAGTGAAACACGCCGACGACGGTGGGGTTCCGCCGGGTGAGCACGCGTAGAATGCGGCCAACGCTGCGGCCGGCGCCGCGGCCGGAGCGGAAAGCGGGCTCCAGCTCGACCAGAACCAGGTCGCCCTGCATGGCTCCGTTGAGGGCGTTGGGCGGGATGAAAAGGTCTTCGGAGATGGCGTCGGCTGTCGGGCGGTCTGGGTTGCGGTTTGGGCGGACGAAGCCGTAGCCGTCGCGGTGCAGATCCAGGCGTCCGCTCAGCAGCCGGTCGCGGCCGCCTGCTCCTTCTGCTTCTCGGCGGCCCTGGCCGGCGGACAGTTGATCTCCGGGAGGCAGAGGATCGGGTGGGGGAATCGACCACATTCGGCCGTCTGAACAGGTGAGTTCACGGCGCGTCACCAGGCGGGCAAGCTGCTCCAGCAAGAGCCGCCGCTCTCGCCCGCCCCCGAGTCCGAGCTCGCGGATGAGCTGCTTGTACCCGGCCTTGCCGCCGGCGGAGCGCCGGATGCGAGCGAGCAGCTCGCGGTCGCTGCGCTCCGAGGATCTGGAGTCCGGGGAGTGGCTGGGCAGAATCCTGGCCATCGCCTAATGCTCCTGCTGGTGGGATTCATGATCGTGGGATTCGCGATGCTTGGATTCCGGCCTCAGGGCTTCGCGATCCGGCGCCTGGTGATCCGGCGCCTGGTGACCCGGGGCTTCCCGTTTTGGGAGGAGAGGATGCGGAGAAATGCCGATCCATGCGCGGGGGCTGGCGATTCGAGGTGGGGTGTGCAGCGGCATGCGGAGAGAGGGAGCAGGGTCGGCGGCTTGAATTCGTGTGCAGCGGATGGGTGAGGAGCAGCGGCTGGCGCGCAGGAGCTGGGGCGCAGGGATCGAGGAACTTTGTTGGGGAGGGTGGGCCGGAACCACGAACAGTAACAGTAACTCAATTAATTTTCTTAATTACTTTAGTAATGTTTACTAAATAGTAATTAGTTATGTGCTTGATA
>JAKART010000346.1 GCA_021819255.1 Acidobacteriota bacterium | reverse complement strand
GGGCAGGCACTCCGATGGAGTGCGCCAAGGTGATTGTGTTTCTCGCCTCGGATGCGGCCAGTTACGTTGTGGGTGAAACGATCGAGGTGAATGGTGGGCAACTCATGCTCTAGAGGCTTGCAAAGAAGCAGAAGAACAGCCCAGGCCGTCGGGCAAGGAGGGAATGGAGAGTAGATGAGGGCACCGAGTGAAGAGGGGCTGGACGGCGGAGGGACGGACGGTGAGCGGCTGGGAGACCTGCCGACAGAAAGGCGCAATCCGGCCAGCGAACATATGGATGAGCTGCCAACGAAAGAGATGCTGGCGCTGATCAACGCGGAAGACGCCAAGGTTGCCGGGGCCGTCGCCGCGGAGTTGGAGCAGATTGCGCGCGTGGTGGACGCGGTGGCCGAGCGATTTCGGCGCGGCGGAAGGATGTTTTTTATCGGAGCGGGAACCAGCGGACGTCTGGGTGTGCTGGATGCCAGCGAGTGCCCGCCCACATTCTCCGTCAGCCCGGATCTGATCCATGGCATCATCGCCGGAGGCGACGCCGCGCTGCGCTTCTCCAGTGAGCACTCGGAAGATTCGCGGGAGGAGGGCGCGCGGGATCTGGCGGCGGCCGGCTTTGCCTGCGATCGCAGGCCGGATACATTGGTGGGAATCGCGGCCAGCGGCCGGACGCCGTATGTGCTGGGCGCCATCGAGCATGCCAAGAGCCTGGGAGCCCTGACGGTGGGCTTGAGCTGCGTTCCCGGCTCCGCCCTGGCCCAGGCAGCCGAGATCGCGATCACTCCGGCGACAGGCCCGGAGGTGCTTACCGGAAGCACACGGATGAAGGCCGGCACAGCAACCAAGATGGTGCTGAACATGCTTTCCACCGGGGTGATGGTCCGGACCGGAGCGACGTTCGGCAACCTGATGGTGAACATGCGGGCCAGCAATGCGAAGCTGATGGATCGTGCGGAAAGGATTGTTGCCACAGCCGTAGGCTGCGACAGGGCTACGGCGACGGAGTTATTGATGCAAGCGGACAAGGATGTGAAGGCGGCGATTCTTATGGGCCGGCTGGGCATCGGTTACTCGGTAGCCCAGAGGCAGTTGGCCGAGACCGGGGGTATCCTGGCGGATGCGCTGGCGCACCGTCCGGGCTGAAAGATTCATCCGCCTGCAACCAAGCGGGAGTAGAGTCGCATCGTAGGGGGGGTGGAGCGATGCGGCGATACTTCTCAGTTCCGGCTCTAAAACTGTTGGGGCGCAGGGTGCTGCTGGCCCTGGGGTTCGTCATTCTGGTCAAGCTGGCGGTAGCGTAGCCGCGGATGGCGGCAGCGTAGCCGCCCGGCCCAGCTCCGCGCCCGGCCCAGCTCCGCGCCCGGCCCAGCTCCGCGCGGACCGCATGCCCGTCTTGAGTGGGGCGCGGAAGCGGTGCTCCGCGAGCGCGAGCGCGATCAACGCGCCGTTCGGCTCATCGTCATCGGGCCAAGATCCTAACCAAACAGCGTTGGCTTGCGGGGCATCTCGATGCCCAGGTGCTGGTAGGCCAGGCGGGTGGCAACGCGTCCGCGCGGTGTGCGATCCAGAAAGCCGATCTGAATGAGGAACGGTTCGTAAACCTCTTCCAGGGCGTCCTGCTCCTCGGCCAGGGCGGCGGCGAGGGTATTCAGGCCCACTGGGCCGCCGTCGTACTTTTCAATGATGGTGCGCAGCAGGCGGCGATCCAGCTCATCGAAGCCGTGGGCGTCCACCTCCAGCATCTCCAGGGCGGCCACAGCGGTGGGGCGGTCTATCCTTCCCGAGGCGCGGACCTCGGCGTAGTCGCGGACGCGGCGCAGCAGGCGGTTGGCGATGCGCGGAGTGCCACGCGAGCGCATGGCGATCTCCGCGGCGCCATCGTGGTCGATGGGCACGGAGAGAACCTCCGCGGAACGTTCGACCACCCAGCGCAGCTCATCGTCGGTATAAAACTCCAGGCGCAGAAGGATTCCAAAGCGGGAGCGCAGGGGCGAGGAGAGCAGTCCGGGGCGGGTGGTGGCGGCGACAAAGGTGAACGGGTCGATGCGCATGACGTGGGTGCGGGCCGAGGGTCCGGTTCCAATCATGATGTCCAACTGGTAGTCCTCCAGCGCGGTGTAGAGCTTCTCTTCCATCACCGGCTGCAGGCGGTGGATCTCGTCCAGAAAGAGCACCTGGCGGGGCTTGAGGTTGGTGAGGATGGCCGCCATATCGCCCTGAACCTGCAGGGCGGGTCCGCTGGTCTGCTGGAAGCCGACGTCGAGTTCATTGGCGATGATGGTGGCCAGGGTGGTCTTGCCCAGCCCGGGAGGACCGAAGAGGAGGACGTGGTCGAGGGCCTCGCCGCGCGACCTGGCCGCCTCCAGCGCAATCTTCAGTTGCTCCTTGGCCTTGGTCTGGCCGACGAACTCGGCCAGCCGCCGCGGGCGCAGCTTGAGTTCGACGGCGTCGTCGTCCTCCAGGCGGCCGGCTGAGACCAGACGGTCGGCCTCGTGGCTGGCGGTGGTGCGGGTTGGCCGGTCGGCGCCGCCGGCCAGGGAGGCTCGGGGTCCGGTGATCGCCTTTTTGTCAAAGTCCATCCTGAGCCGAGGATAAGGCGAAGCTGAGGATGAAGCAATCGGACGCGATGGACGCCTGTGGAAGTTACCGGGGCGGAGGCGCCCCAGGGGAGGAGGAGCACCAGAGGCGGGGGAGCCGCTGTGCTCTGGGGTCAGACCTGGAGGGGGAGACGCGAGACGCAAAAAAGGGCGCCCGGTCTTGCCCGGTACGGAAGCTTCCTGCGCCACCGCCTTTCTCCCGCCGCGCAGCCGCGGGGATCGGGACTATAGTGGGGGTGGATCGGTACGAGATGGGGTTTTGCGAAGACCCGCAGGCCGGTAGTGAGCGATCCAGAGGTTTGTCCGGGAGCCCTGCGATGGGACACGCCGGGACGCCCACCCCAAGTTTTGGAGAGCACCATGCGACGCTGGTCGATTCAAACTCAGTTTCTTCCCCTGATGTTCTTGCTGCTGAGCGGGGCGAGCGCTCTTTCTCAGCAGCCATTGACGCCGCTGACCCAACAGCTAGCTGCGCCGCCAACCCAGCAGCCGGCCACTCCGTCCGGCCGCCAGCCCCTGACGCCATCCGCGCAAGGGCCGTCCTCCCAAATGCTGCACAAGCGCGTCGGCCCACCCTCGCGGACGATCTACCTGGATGTGCTGGCGACGCAAAAGTCCGGCCAGCCGCTGACAGGGCTCAAGGCGGGGGACTTCGCCTTGCTGATCGACAAGAAGCCGGAGAAGATCACCTCCTTTGCGGAGATCAGCGCCAAAGACCATCCCGTGGAAGCCATTGTCCTGATCGACAGCATCAACACGGACTACGACGTCGTCTCCCAGGTGCGTCAGCAACTCGACCAGTTTCTGCGCGCCAACGGAGGCAAGCTGCCGTTGCCGACCGCGCTGGCGGTGCTGACCAGCCGGGGAGTGGAGATGCAAGGCAGCTACTCAACGGACGGCAAGCTCCTGGACGCGGCGCTGAGCAAGTACACGATTGGGCTGCGCGAGATTCGGCGATCGGCGGGCATGGTGGGTTACGCCGAGCGCCTGGAGGACTCCCAAAATGCGATGCGGCTGCTGGCGACCTATGAGCT
>JAKART010000345.1 GCA_021819255.1 Acidobacteriota bacterium | reverse complement strand
GATCTAGATGCCTCGGGAAGCTGCCGGCCAAGCACCCCGCTCACCAGCGAGCACTCGCTGAACCACTTGCTTTTGCCTTCCCGCGGGTGCATGTCCAGATAGATCCGTCCGATCGTCTGGCCAATGACGGCCGAGCCCGGCGCCTGGTCGACGATATCAAAGGCCCTCACTCCCGGCGCCCAGACGGCAGCACCCTCCACCGGCGCAAACTTCACCGCAAAGAGCCTGCCTGCCGTAGCCAGAATTCCGGCCTCTACCTGAGCATAGGGAAAATAAGGACGAACCGACTGGGAGTCGAAGTCCAGGCGCGAGCGGCGGAACTGCTCCTCCCAGAAACGAGCGTCGCTGAGCGTAAGCGGGAGAGATCCTGGATCGCGCTCGCGAACAAACTCCTCGAGCTCTGCGAACTCGCGCTGCGCCGTCTCTCGCGCGGCCGACTCCACCTGGTTGAGAAAGCTGCGCAGATGCGCCGCCGAGCCCATCATCTGGTCCACCGTCGCCAGGTCGGCCCAACTACGGAAGCCCAGCAGCGTGGCCATCTCCTCGCGCGCCGCCAGCAGGTCCAGCAGCACCTGCTGATTGGCCGGGTAGCCGCGATCGTTGTAAGCCTGATACATGCGCCGGCGCAACTGCGGGCTGATGGCGTAGCTCATCACCGGCGTCATCTCCGGCGGATCCGTGGTGAGCGTCACCGGACCAGCGGCCACCAGATGCTGCGCCGGTGAATCGCTCGACTCATCGGCCGGACTGGAGGAGGACTCCTGAGCGCGGCGAACGCCATGGCGCGCCAGATAATCCTCGGGCAGTCCCAGCAGCTCATTTGGATCCTCGACCGTGACCCCGCGAACATCGTCCTGCACCGTGCGGCTGAAGGACATGCCGAGGGCGGTCATACGGTCGGCCAGGGAACGGATGCGCTGGCGCGTCGCCTCGTCCTTATCCACGCCAGAGAGCCGGTAGCTGAGCAGAGTGCGATCCAGATAGTAGAGCGTGGCCGGATCGGCGTTCGATGGACCCTCCACCAGCGCGCCGTGCAGCGCCGCCAGCGCCTGGTAGACCTCACGATTCAAGCTCAGAGCGACGCTCTCCGCGCCGATCACCTGGGACAGACGCTGCGCCGCATCTCGGACCTCCGCGAGCGGATGGACCATGAACATCACCCCGCTCTGGCTGCCCGCCATACCCAGATGCCAGCGAGCGAGATCATAGGGAACCAACGTGTTCTCCACGCTGGGCGGCTCCGTGACGGCCAGCAGCCCGGCGATCGCCGAGCGCGCAGCGGCAAGGTGAGCTTCCACCCAGACCTCAGCCTCTGCCGCGCCTGTCAAACCGACCCAGATGTGGAGGGAATCTGCGATGGTGGGGGCTGTGATCCTGGGCTGTTGGTCAGCGACCTGCATGATGAAGTTCTCCTGAAGACACAAAATGGAGGAAGACAAAAACCCCGGCCCCGAAGGTCGGGCCCACTCTCCAATGTACGTGAACCGGG
Source organism: Acidobacteriota bacterium (assembly GCA_021819255.1). Classification (GTDB taxonomy): domain Bacteria; phylum Acidobacteriota; class Terriglobia; order Terriglobales; family Acidobacteriaceae; genus Granulicella. Next base: position 2,133 of record JAKART010000345.1, on the reverse strand, counting down.
CCTGGGCGCGGCTGCCACCCACTGGACTCGCAGCGATCCCTGACGACCCCTGTCTGGCGATCACCTTCACCCGCCTGCGTCAGGAAACGGCCCTACCCAGGACGATCATCAGAGCCTGCCGCCGGAGCGGATGGGGATCACCTTGGCGCTCATCCGCCGGCTTCTCATACAATGGGTTCACGATGCGCTACCTGATCGCAGTGCTTGCCCTGGCCGGCATCCTTGACTCCTACCTTGCTCTCAGAATCCACTTTCAGGATCCCGCGCAGGCTCCACCCTGTTCCGTCACGGCAAAGTTTGACTGCGGCGAGGTGAACCACGGTCGCTATGCCGTCTTTCCACCCCTCAGCTTCGAGCAGGCCCCGAACGCGAGCATCCATATACCCGTGGCGGCGATTGGGATGGCCGGTTATACGCTGATTGCGCTGCTGGCGCTGAGCCAAAGGTACTGGCTGACCTTGCAGGCCGCCGAGATGGGATTCTTCCTGGCCGCATTTCTCTCCTATCTGGAGGCCTATGTCATCGAAAAATGGTGCATCTATTGCCTGTGCTCCATGGGCATCATTACGGCCATCCTTTTGCTAACCATTGCCAAGCTGGCCGCTGACGGCCTGCGGAGGCGAAGATCGGGTTCGCCGGCGGACGGCCTCATCCCCGCGAAGTGATCGCACCGGCGGGTCGCGCAGCAGCAGCCGTGGCTGCATCCGCCCAGCAATTCCCTTCCGTCTTCTTGGCCCGCTATGCCTCACCCGCAAGAGCGCTCGTCACCCCGATCCATGGCTCGTCTTCCGCGCCATCTGCGCAACCTGATCGCAGCCCATCGGCGTGCTTCCATGTTGATCCTGCTCGCCTGTCTGACGGCGCTGCTGGTCACCGATATGGCCGTCGCATGGCCGTACGTGCTGGCCCGCCTGCAGGCGCTTGCCGTGCTGGACCGGGTGGCCGGCAAGCCGGTTCCCAGCGCGCTGGCGTGGATCGTCTCCTACCCGGTGCAGCGCACCGATCTGATGCTTCCGCTGCCCAGCGGGGTGATACGGGCCCGGCTCTATACGCCCGTGAATCGTCCCCAGGCCCCCGGAGTGGTCATCGTGCATGGCGTCCACTTCAAGGGGATTGACGAGCCACGTATCATCGCCTTCGCCGCGGCCATGGCCTCCTGCGGGCTACAGGTACTCACCCCGGAGCTGCCGGATATCAAGGACTACCACGTCGGCGCAAACTCCATCGCCGGCATTGGAGACTCTGCGGCCTGGCTGGATCACGCCGCTGGAGGCCGGCCCGTGGGCATCATCGGCCTCAGCTTTTCAGGCAGCCTCGCCCTGCTGGCCGCCGCCCAACCGAAGTATCGGCCTGCCATCCGGTTCGTCGTCGCAATCGGCTCTGAAGACGAGATGTCGCGTGTGGCCAACTACTACCTGACCGGCAGAGAACCACGTCCCGATGGCACGGTGGAGATCCTGCCTCCGCATGAATATGGGGCCCTGGTCCTGGAGTATGAGAACCTCCAGGACTTCGTTCCCGCATCTGACCTGGCGGCAGTGCGGCTGGTGCTGCGCGAGCATCTGTACGAAGATCGTCCCGCCGAGCGCGCGGCCATGGCCAGACTCACCCCTGGGCAGGCCGCCGAAGCCAGGCAGTTGATGGACACCTCCTCGCCGGCAACGCGGCGAATGATTGCCGCCAGCAACGCGCTGCATCTGGCGGCGATGGCCGCCGTCAGTCCTGCGGGACACATGCAGCCCCTCGCTACTCCGGTCTATCTGCTCAGCGGCCAGGCGGACAACATCATTCCAGCGGCGGAGACGCAGTGGATGGTCCGCGAGATTCCCCGTGCTCAGCTCAAGATGGCGCTGGTCTCCCCGGTCATCTCGCACCTTGACATGAATGATCGGCGGCCCACATTCCGGGACCAGTGGCGCCTGGTGCGCTTCTTCGCGCTCCTCATCCGTGCCGCGGAACATTGACGCCTGGGAAGAATGAACCCCATGCCGGGCGCACCAGCAGTTCACGGCGCCATCTCGTAAGACGGCGCCCTCGGCCTCCGATGGGCTCGCTTAGACCATTTTCCCTGATGATGGGTGTACGGAAGCGGGCGTTCAGTGGCGTTTTCATTGAGGAAAACGCCCACAGAAG
>JAKART010000344.1 GCA_021819255.1 Acidobacteriota bacterium | reverse complement strand
CCCCGTCTGGGACGTACTCTTTGGCTCCGGTCTACTCATCGCGCTGGTCGCCGGTCTGCACGTCTTCGTCTCTCACTTCGCCGTGGGCGGAGGACTGTTTCTCGTCCTCACCGAACGCAAGGCTCGCCGGACGAATGATGTGGCGCTGCTGAACTGGCTGCAAAGCCATACCAAGTTTTTCGTTCTGCTCACCGTCGTCTTTGGAGCCGTCAGCGGGGTCGGCATCTGGTTCACCATCGGTCTGATTGCGCCGAGCGCCACCAGCGACCTGATCCATATCTTTGTGTGGGGATGGGCCATCGAGTGGGTCGCCTTCTTCATCGAGATCTCCGCAGCGCTGCTCTACCTCTATGGCTGGGACAAGCTTCCCGCCAAGCTCCATGAGTGGTACGGATGGATCTACTTCATCGCGGGCTTTGCCAGCCTGGTGGTGATCAACGGCATCATCACCTTCATGCTGACGCCGGGGAGCTGGGTCGACGTCCACAAGTTCTGGATCGGGTTCTTCAATCCCACCTATCTGCCTTCGGTGTTCTTCCGCACCGCCATCTGCCTGGCCTTGGCCGGCATCTACGCTCTGATCACCGCCAGTATGCAGAAGGATGCTGATCTGAAAGCTCGCATCGTGCGCTGGGGGGCGCTGTGGACCGTTCCCTCCCTGATCGCCCTTGTGCCGCTGGGCTGGTGGTACATCCATGAGATTCCGGCCTCGCTCTTTCTCAGCGCGCGGGGGCCTATGCCCACAGCCACGCACTTCGCCTCGCTGGCCTGGATCCTGCTGGCAGTCACCTTTGCGCTGATGCTGCTGGCGGTCTTCACTCCCCGCCGGCTGCATCTGGTCTTCGCCCTGGTGGTGGCCCTCGTAGCGCTGGGCGCCATGGACTCCTTCGAGTTTGTCCGTGAGGACGTGCGCAAACCCTTTGTCATCGAGAACTACCTCTACGACAACTCGCTCTACGTCTACAGCATGCCCGGCGACGGCGGCTTCACGGTTGACAATCTCACCCACGTCGGCGTGCTGCATGCGGCTCACTGGATCAACCAGCGCACCCTCACCGCCGGCAACCGGGTAGAGGTTGGGCGTGAGATCTTCCGCGTCGAGTGCCAGTCCTGTCACACCCCCAATGCCTATCGAGGCATCCATCAGCTCATCGAGCAGCGACAGTGGGATCCGGCCACGGTGAGCGCGATGCTGACCGGCATCTCGCTGATGCACAACGGAGTGATGCCACCCTTCGCGGGCACCGACGCCGAGCGCGGAGCCCTGGCCGCCTACCTGAACTCCCTGCAGACCATCACGCCCAATCCGGCCACCTTCACCAACGGCAAGTTGATGTTTGAGGAGCACTGCTCCATGTGCCATCAGGACCACCCCGACGATCCTCTGTTCGCCGGGTTGGACCCCGACCCGAAAGTTGCCGCCGACTCGCTGAAGAACCTGACCAACCTTTTTCCCCTGATGCCCGACATCAAGCTCAACCAGACGCAACGCGTCTCCCTCGTCCAGTGGGTCAACACGCAGCGCCCGGCCGGCCAACCCGGCGCGGCGGCCGGCTCCGCAGCCCAAGGAGGCAACTGAGATGATCAGCCCCGGCGTGATGCCCGCGATCCCGACGGTTGACCCCAATCCGCTTCCGGCGCCCTACTGGGTCTTGAAGCTTCTGCTCGTGGTCACCTTCTATCTGCATATTCTGGCCATGAACCTGATGCTGGGCGGCGCAGCTCTGGCGCTGGTGGCTCGGCTCACCTCCAAGGGCAACCCAAAGCGCGGCCGCATCTTTGTGGATGTGGCCAGGAAGGTTCCCACGTTGCTGGCCGCTACGATCACCCTGGGCATCGCTCCGCTGCTCTTTGTGCAGGTGATCTACGGTCAGTACTTCTACACCTCTACCATCCTGATGGCATGGCCATGGTTTCTGGTGCTGGCGTTACTGGTGGCGGCCTACTACGGCTTCTACTATGTGGCGTACAACGGCAAGCGCCGTCCGGGAGCCGCGGGCGTGGTGCTATTCGTCAGCCTGGCGCTGGTGATGCTGATCGGCTTCATCTACACCAACAACTTCACCCTGATGCAGACGCCGGGCCGCTGGGCCGCCAAGTACTTTGCCGCTTCGTCGGGGTGGAACCTGAATCTGGCTGACCCAACGCTGATCCCGCGCTATCTGCACTTCATGACCGCGGCGGTGGCCGTCGGCGGCCTTCTGCTGGTGCTGCTGGCGCTGGCGCGCTGGAAGCATGACCGGGAGTACGCCGAGTATCTCTTTCAGTTCGGAGGCAAGGCCTTCCAGTACGCCACCATGACCCAGTTTCTGGTTGGCATCTGGTTCCTGATCAGCCTGCCCCGCAACCTGCGCATGATCTTCATGGGGGACAATCCAGTCGCCACGGCGATGTTCGGCATCGGCGTGCTGGGCGCCCTGGCGGCGATCTTCCTGATGTCGGAAGCCTTGCGCAAGCAGAACATTCGCATGGCCGCCTTTGGCGTCACCGGCATCACAGCGGTGGTGATCCTCTGCATGTCCATCATGCGCGACAACCTGCGCGATGCTTACCTGAAGCCGTACTTCCACCCCAACCAGTTCGCGGTGAAGACCCAGTGGGCCGTCTTCCCTCTCTTCCTGGGAATCTTTGTGGGCGGCATCATCCTGTGGCTGGTGATGCTCAAGCGCTACGGCCTGTTCAACAGCACCCGGCCAACCGAGGAGTAACAGACAGACGCGAGCAGGAGAACTCCGGAGCGAGCTGCCACGGAGCGGGCCGGCAGCCCCGATCAGGCTCTACGCAAATCTTCCGATGCCAATGCCCACCAGATAGGTGACCACGCCCTCCAGCAGGCCCACCAAGGTCATCTCCAGACCGCTGCTCCACCAGGAGCGGATGGTGATGAGCGACTTGGCCGCGCCCACGGCGAAGTGCGCGGCCAGAGAGACGATAGCCGCCACGATAATCGCCGGCACCCCGGCCAGGAAGAAGAATGGAATTACGGGAATCAGCGCTCCAACCGCGGTCGAGAGAGCCCCTGAAACCGCTGAGACCCAGGGCTTGCTCAACCCTTCCTCGCTCATATGCAGCCGCTCCCTGGCCAACGCCTCCACCAGCCGTTCCTTCTTCTCCGCGATGTGTCCTACAAAGTGGTCCGCATCTTCGGCAGAGAGCCCGCGCACCTGAAAGGTGAGTGAGAGCAACTCCCTGGCCTCAGCCTCATTGTTCTCCACCGCATCGCGCTCGCGGGCATACTCAGCCTCGTAGATCTCGCGCTCGCTCTTGGCTGCCAGATAAGCCCCTGAGCCCATGGAGAGAGCGCTGGCGACCATGCCCGCCAGACCCGCAATCAAGACGAACTTGCTGTTACCCAGCGTCGCTCCGGAGACGCCGGAGACAATGCCGAAGATCGCGCCCAGTCCGTCGTTCACCCCATAGATCGCATCTCCAATCCAACTGGCCGCCTTGGGCTGCCCGGCCTCCCGCTGGGCGATCAGTTCATCCAGCGCCTGCTGCGCCTGTTCTTCTCCCAGCGCCTCCGGTGAAAGATGGTGCCGGATCAGCCCGCCCAGGGTAAGGTAATGGTCGGACTCATCGGAGATCACCTCCTTCAGAATCGCGACGCTCTCCGGATCGCCCAGTAGATCGGAA
>JAKART010000343.1 GCA_021819255.1 Acidobacteriota bacterium | reverse complement strand
CCGACATTCTTCGCCGGCGCTCCTTTGGTCAGCGTGAACTCGTAGTAGTTGCGGTCGCCCTGATGCTCCAACTCGAGCAGTTCCGAGTGGTTTTTCGCAATCAGACCGCTCATCACACCCGCATCGCCCACCACTCGCGTCAGTTGTGTCTTGGTTGCAGCCAGGTCAGCCTTCGTATTGGCCACATCGGTCTTCACACCGCCCACATCCGTCTTCACGTTGGAGACGTCGCCCTGTACGGCGCCAACCTGAGCTGCTGTCGCCCTCTGCTCACGCGCCAACCGCGCCGTCTGGATCTGGTTTCTCCGCTGCTCAGCCACTAACACGTTCGATTTCTCCTGGAGCTGTTGCTGCGTTAAACCGACGCTCTGCGCGAGTGCCTGCCCCTGAGCCTTCATGCGCTCGTTCGTGTCTTCAATCTTCTGCGACAGATCGGCATTCTGCTGGCTGGCAGAGGCCAGTTTGGACTCCGCCGTCGTCAAACGGCTCTGCAAAGCGATGCTCCATAGCAAGCCCCCAACCGCCAGCAACAAGGCAACAACGGCCACGCCGGCAGGCCACATGGCCGGCTTCTGTGCCTCATTCCCGTGCTGAGGTGTCATTCCCTCATCCTTCTCATCCAAAAGACTCATCTCATCTCCTCCCGGCATCACGTTGGGCTTCTTGTTGCTCTACAAAGCGTTGGAAAATAAGATGCACATCAGGCGGGAGTGTTGCCCGCTCTCATCAACATAGATACATCGTGGATCGATGTATTCCTCTCTCTCCGGCCTTCAGCATCCTAAGGAACGTATGATTCCACCAGGTTCCCCTACCGTTTCGCGCACTTCACGCGATGTTGTGATTCTTGGCGCCGGCCTGATTGGCCTGGCGACTGCCCTGGAGCTGGCGAATCGCGGAGCTTCCGTCACCGTTATTGAAAGAGACCGGATGCTCGCCGCGGCATCCACCGCCGCGGCGGGAATGCTGGCCGCCGACGACCCCTGTAACCACGACAGCCTGCGCGGTCTCTCTCGGCTCAGCATTCAGCGTTATCCCGAATTCCTGCACCGGATTGAACATCTCTCTGGACTCCCCATCCCTTTCCAAACGGAAACAACGTTGCAGTACATGGCCGGAGGCCCTGCTCTTCGACTCCAGGAGCACTCCATCGACCCCCGCCAGCTTGCATCCTCCCTGTCGGCCGCCATTCGAGCCACTGCCATCCAGGTGGTGGAGAAGACTCGCGTCTCCGCGATCGAAGCCAAACTATCCGGTAACGAGCTGCGTCTGGAGGATGGCTCTTGCTTCTCCACGGGAGCCATCCTCTTTGCTACCGGAGCCTGGACGGCTGAGACCTCGAACGCTCTCGTAGGCAAACCGCTTTCGGTATCACCTTGCAAGGGACAGATGCTGCGAGTTCGCATCTCGCCGCCGCGCTCTTTCCAGGAGGTTCACCGCAGCGAGCGGATCTATATCGTTCCTCGAACCCATGGCCCCCAGGCTGGTACCGCTGTCATCGGCGCCACCGTGGAAGAAGCCGGCTTTGATACAACCGTGTGCGGACGTGATCTGGATGGGCTGCGGGCGCTGGCGGCAGCCTTACTGCCCTGGCTTGGCTCAGCGGAAGAGGCACCCATGGTGGAGTCTTGGGCAGGGCTCCGGCCGGCAACTCCGGACCTGCTGCCAATGCTCGGAGCAGGTCTTCACAGGGGGCATTTCATCGCCACCGGACACTACCGAAACGGCATTCTGCTTGCTCCGGCAACCGCCATCGTGATGGCGGATCTGATCGAAGGAAAGTCGCCAGGCGTGAATTTATCCGATTTTTCGCCTCTTCGCTTCCACTCCGAACCCTGATCCTGCGCCTCGGGCTCGGCTGGTCCGCATCTCAGCTTGTTTACACCCTTCCAGGAGTTCGAACCGGAGAGCAACCGGCAGAGAAAGGGAAGCCTCAGCTTCCATCTTGGCTCCAGATAAAAGGGCTCCGGCCGGTTTCGGCTGAAGCCCCTTCTTTGTCCTATGCTTTGCTGCGATCTAAGAGAGCTCTTGCATGAGCCCTGCCAGAACTTCAGGACCGGGACGAACCCGAGCCTCGGAAGCAAGCGAAAGCGGCTCGTCAATCAGATTCAGCCGGGTCACAAAGTCCATTCCGTGCGGATTCACATAAAAGACCCCCGTCAGCACCTCGCCTGAATCGTGCGCCTCGGTCAGCATGCTGATCGCGCCCGTCTTGCTCGTCGGAGCATAATTTTCATGGATCTTCCGTAGACGCAAATGCGAGCCGTCATGCAGTTGCACGTCAACGGTGGTATTGGGATCGTAATCCACAGTTATATCCTCGAAGGGTGCGATGAAGCCGGCCTCGTTCACTGCCTCATCATGTTCCTTCATGTACCTGTAGCTCTTTGTGGAGCCCTCATGATCGTTGAAGGTGACACACGGCGAGATGATATCCAGCAGGACAGTTCCCTTGTGAGCAATGGCCGCCTTCAGCATGGTGGAAAGTTGCTTCTTGTCCCCGGAGAACGACCGGCCTACGAAAGTAGCACCCACCTGGATCGCCAGCGCGCAGATATCGATCGGCGGCATGTCATTGACCACACCCGTCTTCAGCTTGGACCCGATATCGGCCGTGGCGGAGAACTGTCCCTTGGTGAGCCCGTACACTCCATTGTCTTCGACGATGTAAATGATGGGCAGATTGCGGCGTAGCAGGTGCATGAACTGCCCGAGCCCAATGGAAACGGTATCCCCGTCTCCGCTAATGCCGATGGACCGCATGGTCTTGTTGGCCAGCAGAGCTCCGGTCGCCACCGCAGGCATGCGTCCATGCACGGAGTTGAAACTGAAAGAACGAGACATGAAGTACGCCGGCGACTTGGAGGAACAGCCGATGCCGCTCATCTTCATGACCTCTTCCGGCGGAACGCCCATCTCGTAAAAGGCTTCGATCAGACGCTCGGAGATCGCATTATGGCCGCAACCAGCGCAGAGGGTCGACTTGCCGCCGCGATAGTCCAGGATCTCAAGGCCGATCTGATTGGTCCGCGCAGGCGTGGATGGAACGGGTGAAGTTGCCATGATTACTTTCTTGCTCCTTCAAATTTGGTGATGGCCTGGGTAATCACCCTCGCCTCGATCGGCAAGCCGGCAAAGTAGGTGATCGAATGCAGCTTGACCGCCTCGGATGCGTCCAGGTCGGTCTTCAAAAGGTTTCGCATCTGACCGTCGCGGTTCTGTTCCACCACAAAGATGGTCTCGTGGCGAGCCACAAAGTCATTGACCTCCTGGGTAAACGGATAGGCCCGAAGGCGCAGGTAGTCGGTGCCGATTCTGGCTTCACGCTGCAACTGGTCCCGGCTCTCCAGCACCGCGGGATCGCTGCTCCCAAAGGCGATGATGCCGATCTTCTCCTTGCCCGTCCCCTTCAGTACGGGCTTGGGAACCAGGGTCTTTGCGGTTTCAAACTTGCGCGCCAGCCGCTGCATGTTCTGCGCATAGTCCTCCGGCCTCTCCGAGTACTGAGCCCTCTCATTCTTGCCGGTGCCGCGCGTGAAGTAGGCTGCCTTCCGGTGGTTGGTCCCAGGTAGCGTCCGGTAAGGAATTCCGTCCCCATCCACGTCCTGGTAGCGAGCGAACTCGCCCAGGTCTTC
>JAKART010000007.1 GCA_021819255.1 Acidobacteriota bacterium | reverse complement strand
CAGCCGTGGAAGCCGCAGGCGCTCTGCGCTACCGGTAGCGCACGATGCCGGCGAAGGTTGCCGGAACCAGACTTGCACCGCCCACCAGGGCTCCATCAATCTGCTGCTGAGCCATCAGCGCGCTGATGTTTTCAGGTTTGACGGACCCTCCATACAAGATGCGCGTCTCCTGGGCAATCTGCGAGCCGCAACAGTGCGCCAGCTCGTGACGAATCATCGCGTGGGCTTCGGCGGCGATCTCCGGGGTGGCCGTGGCTCCGGTTCCAATCGCCCAGACGGGTTCGTAGGCGATCACCAGACGTTGCGCCTCAGCGGCGGAGACGTTGTGCAGCGCGGTTCGCACCTGGGTACGCAGAACCTCTTCGGTCTGCGAGTTTTCGCGCTCGGCCAGAAGTTCGCCAACACAGACAATCGGTGTCATTCCATGGCTGATCGCCGCCTTCAACTTCAGGTTCACCCGCTCCGAAGTTTCATTGAAGTACATCCGCTGCTCGGAGTGGCCCAGCAGCACGTGCCTGCAGCCAATGGAGAGAAGCATGGTCGGCGATGTCTGCCCGGTATAAGCTCCCTCGTTGAGCCAATGCATATTTTGAGCCCCGGCACGCACGTTGGTTCCGGCCACAGCTTCCATCACGGAGGCCAGAGAGGTCACCGTGGGAAACAGCAGAATCTCATCCCGGTCATGACCCTCCACCAGGGGAAGGAAGGCGCTCACAAAGGCGAGCGATTCCTTCGGTGTCTTGTACATCTTCCAATTTCCGGCGATGATCGGCTTACGCATCATTCTCCCTGTTTACCTGTGAAGATCTTTGGCGCCAGTGCCATGCGGCCGCCGGCTTGGCTGAGTGAGGATGCTCAGGGAAGGCGCAGATGCACGCCTGCTCCGGGCGAGGAGACGAGAAGAAATCTGTCTGGGTGAGGGCTGTGCGCAGCCGCTGCGGGTAAACCTCTCGGCATGCTCGCCGTACGCCACGTCGGGGTCTCTTCTTTGGGCTTCATGAACTTACTTGTCGGTCAGGGCAGCAACGCCAGGAAGGACTTTGCCCTCCAGGAACTCCAGGCTTGCTCCTCCGCCCGTGGAGATATGGGTGATCTTGTCGGCGACGCCGGAGTGATGCAAGGCCGCTACAGAGTCTCCGCCCCCCACAATGGTGATCGCGTCATTGTTGCGGGCCAGGGCGTTGGCGATTGCGTTGGTGCCCTTGGCAAAGGCTGAAAACTCGGCGACGCCCATCGGTCCGTTCCACACCACCGTTGCCGCTTCGGCAACCTCTTCCGAGAAGAGTTTCACCGTAGCCGGTCCAATGTCCAGGGCCATCCAATCTTCCGGGAAGGCTCCAGCGCCGCTGAAAACCTGGGTCCGCGCGTCGGCCGCGAACTTGTCTGCAAGTACATGGTCTACCGGGAGCAGAAACTTCACGCCCCGTGCCGCAGCCTTGTCCATGGCGGCTTTGGCCACGTCCAGCTTGTCCATCTCCACCAGGGATTTGCCTGTGGCCTGCCCCTTTGCATTCAGGAAGGTATAGGTCATGCCACCACCGATCAACAGGGCATCCACCCGGTCCAGGAGAGCATTGATCACTTCAATCTTGTCTGAAACTTTGGCCCCTCCAATGATCGCGACAAAGGGACGGAACGGCTCGCTGACCGCTTTGCCCAGGTAGTTCAACTCCTTCTCCATCAGCATGCCCGCGGCTGATGGCGCCACATGGTGAGTGATTCCCTCGGTGGAGGCGTGGGCTCGATGAGCTGCCCCAAAGGCATCGTTCACATACAAGTCGCACAACGCTGCAAGCAGTTTGGCAAACTGGGGATCGTTAGCCTCTTCGCCGGCGTGAAAGCGCAGGTTTTCCAGCAGCAGTGTCTGTCCCGGCTCCAGGTTGCTGGCCATCTCTTCGGCCACCGAGCCCACGCAATCGGGAGCAAACGCCACATTCTCGTCGGCATCCAGCACGCCATCCAGCAGCATCCGCAACCGCGCCACCACCGGGCGCAGGCTCATTGAGTCCACCTTTTTGCCTTTGGGTCTTCCCAGGTGTGCCGCCAGAATGACCTTGGCTCTGCGCCGCAGAGCATACTCAATGGTCGGAATCGTCTCACGAATGCGCGTGTCATCCGTTATCGCGCCCTCTTTGGAGAGAGGCACATTGAAGTCCACACGAATCAAGACACGCTTGTCGGTAAGATCGAGGTCGCGAATGGATAGCTTTGCCATTGCTAGAAGAATAAATGAACCGGCCCGAAGTTGAATAGGTGAAATTGCTGCCGTCTCGCGCGAAGGCTCCGCGGCGAGAGATGTGAAGTCTCTGCGCACCAAGATGGGATTTGGGCGAATTTCAGATGGGATTTGAATGAATTTCACAGCCACGTTGCTCAGCGCGTCCGCAGGTGGCGACGCCGGCCAAGGCCGAGAGCTTACGGAAAGCAGCGGACTCCAGCCGGCAGCAGGTTGCAGCCGGCGCTCGGGGCGCAGCCGCAGGTGCGCTGCGGAGCCACGGTCTCTGCCGTCGAACTTCACTCCGGTTTGCCTGCAGCTCTCCGGCGGGTTGCAGCGGCAAGGTAGCCAGGGGATCGCGTCGGCTTCTGCTCGAATTCCCCTGATCTTCTCCCCTGGCCTGGCTTCTCTGCTGATCCCTGCCTCACGACTCGAGGATGGCTTCAGCCTCCATTTCGAGTCTCCACTTGGGATTCAGCAGCGCGGCTACCACCATAGTTGAAGCCGGCCGGATCTCGCCGAAGACCTCACCATGGGCGCGTCCCACTTCCTCCCAGTCTTCAGCATGCGCCAGAAAGATTCGCGTCCGCACCACATCTTCAAAGCGTGCGCCGGCCTGTGCGAGCGCCTTGTGAATCAGTCCCAACACCACACGGGTCTGTTCGGCCGCGGACATCTCTTCGGCCCCTACCGGTCCTGTGCCAGAGACGTGAACCACCCTGCCCACGCGCACTGCGCGCGAAAATCCAATGATCGGCTCATAGGGGGATGTTCCTGCAATCTTCGTCCGTTCCATCTCTGCCTTCCTTTCCGGCGAAACGTGTGTTGGAGAATCATCGTCTCTTCCCGCAGCAGGTCTTCCCGCAGCAAGTCCTCCCGGAGCGAGAGGCCTCAGCCTGTTCATCCCAGCCTGATCCCCGATGGAGCAAGGGGAAGCATCTCGCGCCCAGGCGACGAGCGAGCTCTCCTGCAAAACGAGAAGGGAACGGGGACCGTCGGGCCGCCGCTCCCTTCCTTCCACTTCGGGGTCTGTCTTTACAGTCCCTTTGACGTGAGAAACAGGATCAGATCCCGCACCCGGCACGAGTAACCCCACTCGTTGTCATACCAGCTAATCACCTTGCCGGTGTTGGCAATGACCTTGGTGAGCTTGCTATCCACGATGCTGGACAGCGGATTGCCCCGGAAGTCGACGGAGACCAGCTCTTCGTCGGTATAGCCGAGGATTCCCTTCATGGCGCCCTCGCTGGCCGCTTTGAACGCGGCATTGACGGTCTTCGTATCGATCGCCTTTTCGGCGACAAACGTAAGATCCACCACCGAGACGTTGGGCGTCGGAACACGGACGGCAAATCCATCCAGCTTGCCGTCCATCGCCGGAATCACCAGCTTGAGCGCCTTGGCGGCTCCGGTGGAGCTGGGAATCATGCTCATACCGGCGGCTCTTGCCCGGCGCAGATCCTTGTGAGGGGTATCCAGAACCACCTGATCGTTCGTGTAGCTGTGGATCGTCGTCATGATGCCGGAGGCGATCCCAAAGGTATCGTGAAGCACCTTGACAATCGGAGCCAGGCAGTTGGTGGTGCAGCTCGCGTTGGAGATCACATGGTGCTTGGCGGGATCGTACTTGTCGTCATTGACGCCCAGCACCACAGTCAGATCCTCATTCGAGGCCGGCGCCGAGATGATCACCTTTTTGACCGAGCTGCCCAGATGCGCCTTGGCCTTGACGGCGTCGGTAAAGAAGCCGGTGGACTCCACGACGATCTCCGCGCCCACCGAAGCCCAGTCCAGCTTCGCCGGGTCGCGCTCCGCGAACACCTTCATCGCTTTGCCGTCGATCAGGATCGAGTCCTCGGTGGCGGAGATGCGGTTCTTCACGTTGCCCAGAATCGAGTCGTGCTTCAGCAGATGCGCCAGCGTCGACGGTGTCGTCAGATCATTGACTGCAACAAATTCGATATCGGCGTTGCCGAGCGCGCTGCGCAATATATTCCGTCCAATGCGTCCGAAGCCATTGATGCCTACTTTGACTGCCATAATCCCTCATTTCTTCAGAGTTCTTCCCATTGATCAAACTAACAAAGCCCACCGGCAATCGCAAACTGGAGGACGAACCGCGAGCTGAACCGCGGGAGTTATTTCGCATTTGCACTGTTTTTGCGGCAGGGGCTCGGCTTGTGTTACAAACCAGCTATGCGCGACTGGTTGCGCGACAAGCTCATGAGAAGACGTTCGAAGCGTGGTCCGAACGAGTCGGAGTCCACCGGCAAGATTGGTCAGGAACTTCCTGCAAACCAACCTGCACCCCTGCAGCCCTCCTATCCAGCACCCCTCTCCCCGGCGCCCGCGCCGGCCGAACCGGCAGCGCCCTCCGCGCTGCCCGAGCCGCCTTCGCCGGCGCAAACCGCATCTTCTGCGGCGGGGACCCCCGAGCCGCGTCTGATTCACGAACTTCAGCCGGACTCCCTGGCCACGCCCCCCGCCAGTCCAGAGGCGGTTGCTCCCCGTAGCCCCCGCGGCTACGTTGTGCTGACCATTGGGCTTCCGGGTTCAGGCAAAACCACCTGGTACAAGCGCCGCGGCGTGACGCCGCTTTCGAGCGACCTGCTGCGCAGTCTTCTCTTCGATGACATCTCCGAACAGCGTTATCAAGGCCTGGTCTTCAGTACGTTGCGCAGCCTGCTTCGCGCCCGCCTGATCGCCAAGATGCCATGGAACTACGTGGACGCCACCAATCTGAGCCCCCATGAGCGGCGCCAGTGGATCAAGATGGCGAAGTCCTTTGGCTATGAGGTGCATGCGGTCTTCTTTGATGTTCCCTTGGCGGTGTGCCTGGAGCGCAACTCGAAGCGTGATCGCCAGGTCACCGACGATGTCATGCACAAGATGGCCGAGCGGCTGCGTCCGCCCGCATTCAAAGAGGGCTTCGACAAGATCACCGTGGTCCGGGTGAAAGGCGCTTCCGCTGCCGCCAAAGCAGACGCCGAAGTGGAAGCCGCCACGCCTGCGCCAGAGGCCATCGCCGGGCCGGATACCGATGCTGCCTCGGGTCGCGCAGCCGAGGCATGAGCGTGGGTGGGAAGACGGCGCTTCGGCCCTGGGTGAGGAGTTCGCTCTCCGTACTCTGTTAAGTTCCGGAGAATCTGCTAAGTTCCGGAGAATCTGCGCGGCTGGGATCTGGGCATGAGTTTCCTCGCCGACGCCCCGGCTGCCTACCCATGAATCTTCGCGATCCGAGCCATCCGCATCGGCGTGCCTCCACGTCTGCTTTCAGCAGACCCAGATCTCCGAGGGAGAGCGATTCGGACTTTGCATTCCACGTCATCTGGTTCATGATGGAGTGGAGCGAGGTCACTGATGCAAAAATCCGCCCTCCCCGAGCCTTGGCTGCGTGGCACCCACAACGACATCGATCCCATCCGTCGCGGTATCCTCCATGCCCTGGATCTCTGCGGCGAAGATGCCTACCACTGGTGCAAGTCTCTGCGCGATGACCAGCTTCTCGATCGTCCCGCCGGTCTTCCGCCCATCGTCTTTCATCTACGCCACATCGTTCGCTCGCTGGATCGCTTGCTCACCTACGCGGAGGGCAAACAGCTCAGCGCGGCTCAACTGGATGCTCTCAAGAGCGAACTGGATACGACCGGCCTGCACCCCAGCTCCATCGCCGAGGTCTTCGACGAGTTTCGCACCGGGCTGAAAAGAGCGGCCGAGCGCATCCGCTCCATCTCTCCCGATCGCTTCCATGAGTTGGTTCCCATTGGGAAGAAGCAACTGCCGGCCACGGTCGGCGGTCTTCTGGTCCACTGCGCGGACCACAGTCAGCGCCACATCGGCCAACTCGTCACCACGGTCAAAGTTCTTATGTTTACGGTGCCGGACAGAGAGTAAACGTGGCAGAGCCTGCGCGGTGGAAGCGCCGCTCCATTGCGCATGTTTTACCCAAATGCGTATGTTTTACCAAAAGACCGGTGGACGCCCTTGCAACAGCTTGGCCATGCTAGCTTGGCCAGGCCGGGTGGCTCCCTGGAGCGGCTGCCGGAGACGGCCGATTCGGCAGCAAGGTCTTCTTTACACCTCCGCAGGCCGATCCCACTGGCTGAAGACGAACTCCCGCAGCGGCTTGCGTGTTCTGGCCGCCGTCTCCATCTCGCGATAGATCATGGGCAGCGCATCCGGATCGCCCGGATATCCCAGCGCCCAGGCTGCGCCGACCTCGAACTCCTCGGGGATAGCAAAGTTCTGGCGTGCTTTCTCCCTATCCACTCCGCCCATGCCGTGCGTCTGCAGTCCCAGCGCCGTTGCCTGCAGGCTCATGTGCGCCGACGCGGCTCCAGTGTCGTGCAGGCAAAACGAGTTGGGATAACCGTTGGCGGAGAATACCTTTTTGCTCGCCGACAGGATCAGAACCGGCGCGGTCTTGGCCCATATCTGGTTGAACTCTACCAGGGCGTCCAGAATCTTCTCGTAGGTCGAGTCGCCCTTTCGTCCGACCAAAAATCGCCAAGGCTGCTCGTTGTAGCTCGATGCGGCCCAGGCAGCGGCGGTAAAAATCTTGGCCAGATCGGTGTCTGCGACTGACTGATCGGAGAAGGACCGCGGGCTCCAACGCTGGTGGATCACTTCGAGGATTCCATCTTCCACCTGCGCAGACTTCACGTCTTCATCGATCGCCATGTTTTCTCCTGCCTTTGGATTTGGACGTTCCAATTGCGCCACGGTTGTAGAGCAATGTATTTGCTGGACCTCTGGGTGCGCATCAGTAGGGCCTGCGCCTTCGCTTATCCGATCAGGTGCCCCATCTTGTCGCGCTTGGTCTCCAGGTAGCGCTGGAAAGTCGGCTCCGCAGGAATGGTGGCGGGAATGCGTTCGACCACCTGAATCCCCGCATCCTTCAGTGCCCGTACCTTCTCCGGATTATTGGTAATCAACCGAACCGCAGGGATGTGCAGGGCCTTGAGAACCGCAGCCGGCAGCTCGAACTCGCGGTAGTCGGCGCGAAACCCCAGCTTCAAGTTGGCCTCGATCGTGTCCAGTCCTTCATCCTGCAACTCGTAGGCGCGCAACTTGGCCATCAGTCCAATGCCCCGGCCTTCCTGCTCCTCGTAGAGCAGCACTCCGGCGCCCTGCTTGGCGATCAGTCCCAGCGCCATGTGGAGCTGATCGTGGCAGTCGCAGCGCAGGGAGTGAAAGACATCGCCGGTCAGGCACTGGGAGTGGATTCTCACCAGTGGCGGAGCGACCGAGAGATCCCCCATCGTCAACGCCACCAGACCATCCACATGCTTGAGGGAAGCGCCGGCGGGTTCGGCCACGCCTTCAAAGCCAAGGATGCGAAAGTGTCCCCATCGGGTGGGGAAGTCGGCGCCGGCAACTCTGCGAACCTTGCTATACGGCATATGTCATTATAGATTCCCGAAATCCGCTCCGGATGCAGGGCATCGGCCTCCTCCTCCTCCATCTGCCCTCAGCCGAAAGCCGGCCTCGGCGAGTAGAGTTAATGTTGTGCATGCCGGCGACTCTAAGCTGATATGGATTACGCTGCTGGTGGAACTGGGCGTTGCCGCCGCGGTGGCCAGCTCGCTCGCCCGCTCCTCCAGCTTCAAGCGTCTGTTGCTGCGCAAGCATCGCACCTCCCGAGAGACGCTACAGTTGACCGCCTGGATCTGCGTTCCGCTCATGCTTGGCGTGCTGATTCGCGTGCGTGTGCCAAACTTTCTGGCTGCGGACATCTCGCTCCAGGCTACGGCGATTCTGGGCCTGCTGCTTGGTCCCTGGGCCGCCATGGTCGGGGGCGCGGCTCTCGCCTTTCCTGCGCTGGCTCACCGGGAGTTCTTCGCTCTACCCGTCAATCTTCTGGTGGCGTCCATCTTCGGCGCCTATCGCCGCATCGGCGGCGAGGAGAACATCTGGACCTTCTCTCCGCTGATCGACCTGAGTCTCTATCGCTGGATTCGCCGCACCGTCTCCTGGCCGCATCTGGACCGTCAGATCTCCCTTCTGGTCCTGCTGATGGCTACCGGGTTCGGAGCCAGCTTGCTCTCCCATCTGTATCCGCGCCGCTACTTCGCGCTCTACTCCAGCTCCTGGTTCATGGAGCTGGCCATCTGCGCCTGTGCTCCCGTAGTGGTTGGCATCCCCCTGAAGATATGGAACGCGGTGCGCATTGAGCACAAGCTGGAGGAACAATCCCGGCTGCTTCTGGAGGCGCGTCTGGACGCTCTGCAACGCCAGATTAACCCCCACTTTCTCTTCAACACCCTGAACTCCATCGCCTCGTTGGTCCGGTCGCAGCCGGACCTGGCGCGTGAGATGATCGTCAAACTCAGCAACATCCTGCGCGCGTTGCTGCGCGGCCGCGACGCCTTTGTTCCGTTACGCGAAGAGCTTGATTTTACGGACGACTATCTGGATATTGAGGTTGTGCGTTTTGGAAACAAGCTGCGCGTGTTGAAAGAGATAGCGCCCGACACCCTGGACATCGCCGTGCCCAGCATGTTGCTCCAGCCGTTGATTGAAAACAGCATCAAGCATGGTCTGGAGCCGCGCATCTCCGGCGGCGTTATTACTTTGCGCAGCCGCGTGGCGGACGGCCAGTTGTTGCTGGAGATCGAGGACGATGGAGTGGGCATTGAACCGGGAGGGCCAACCCAGGCGCCGCTGAGCGGTCTGTTTCGCGAAGGTTCCGGCATCGGCATGCGCAACGTGCGCGAACGCATTCAGGTTCTTTACGGCGATGAGGCTCACGTCGAAGTGGTCAGTCGTCCGGGGCGTGGCACCAGAGTGAGCCTGCGGATGCCGCTTGCCACCCGCGAGGAGGGAGATGAGTTGCTCGCTCTGCTCGCCGATACTGTGCGTCAATCACTCCATAGCATCGAAAACCAGCGCCGCCGCTTTGCTAAAATGAGGCCGGTAGAGCCGCCCCATGAATGATCTTGTCGGCGTGATCTCCGGGGCCGCGGGCAATCCTATCGCCGTCGATCGCCGGCCCGCCCTGGCAGATCGACTCCAGCACCGCATCACGCATCCAAACCAACGTAGCAAGTCAACCAGACCGAGGAAATCAATGACCGAAATCGTCTCCATCCATGCACGTGAAATTCTGGACAGCCGCGGAAATCCCACCGTGGAAGCCGACGTGACGCTCTCCGAAGGCGTCTGTGGCCGCGCCGCTGTCCCCAGCGGAGCCTCTACGGGCGAGCATGAGGCCGTCGAGCTGCGCGACGGCGACAAGTCGCATTATCTCGGCAAGGGTGTCCTCAAGGCCGTCGAAAACGTGGAGTCCGTCATTGCGCCCGAACTTACAGGCATGGATGCGGCCAATCAGAGGCTGATTGACAGCACCATGATCGCGCTGGATGGCTCCGCCAACAAAGGCAAGCTGGGAGCCAATGCCATTCTGGCCGTATCCATGGCCTGTGCCCGCGCCTCGGCCGAGGCTCTTGGCCTGCCTCTCTACCGCTATCTCGGCGGCGCCAACGCCAGCATTCTGCCCACGCCGATGATGAATATTCTCAACGGAGGCGCACACGCCGATAACAACGTCGACTTCCAGGAGTTCATGGTGATGCCGGTCGGCGCGGAAAGCTTCGCGGATGCCCTGCGCTGGGGCGCCGAGGTCTTCCATACTCTCAAAGGCGTACTCAAGAAGAAGGGCTACAACACCGCCGTCGGCGACGAGGGCGGCTTCGCTCCTTCCCTCAAGTCCAACGTCGAAGCCATCGAAGTGATTCTGGAGGCCATCACTCTGGCCGGGTATACTCCCGGCGAGCAGATCGCCATCGCCCTGGATCCGGCGGCCAGCGAGTTCTTCAACAAAGAGCTGGGCAAATACGTCTTCAAGAAATCGGACAAGAGTGAGAAGACCTCCGCCCAGATGGCTGAGTTCTGGGCCGACTGGGCTCGCCAGTATCCCATTGTCAGCCTCGAAGATGGCCTGGATGAGAACGATTGGCAGGGTTGGAAGCTGCTCACCCAGAAGCTGGGTAACAAACTTCAACTCGTCGGCGACGATCTGTTCGTCACCAACACCGCCATCCTCGAGCGCGGCATTCAGGAGGGGGCGGCCAACTCGATCCTCATCAAACTCAACCAGATCGGCAGCGTCTCGGAGACCTTCGACGCCGTCGAGCTGGCTCGCCGCAACGGCTACACCGCCATCATCTCCCATCGCTCCGGAGAGACCGAGGACACCTTTATTGCGGACTTCGCCGTGGCCACCGGCGCCGGGCAGATCAAGACCGGATCGGCGTCCCGCACGGACCGTATCGCCAAGTACAACCAGCTCCTGCGTATTGAAGAGGAGTTGGGCCAGACCGCACGGTATTTGGGCCGCGCCTCCGTCAACCACGCTGTCTAGCCAACGCTGCCGCCGGCGCTCCGCAGGGCAGCCTTGCGTATGGCTCTTTTCTTCTGGAATGGGGCTACGCGCAAGGCGCCTGAAGGCGCTTTCCAAGCTCCTGCACTCCTCCCTGTGCGATCCTTTCCAATCTCTGCCGAACCAAGCCAAGGAGGCTGGCCCTTATGAGAAAAACACCACCGGCGATCCTCACCATCCTCGACGGTTGGGGTTACCGCGTCGAAACTCGCGGCAATGCCATCGCTCTGGCGCGCAAGCCAAACTATGACAAGCTGCTGCGCGAGTACCCCAACACGCTCCTCCAGGCCAGCGACCACTTCGTCGGCCTCCCTGACGGACAGATGGGCAACAGCGAGGTTGGCCATCTCAATATCGGGGCGGGCCGGATCGTGCGCATGGACATCACGCGCATCGATATGGCCATCGAATCAGGGGAGTTTTTCTCTGACCCGACGCTGCTGGCGGCCATCCGAGTCGCCGAGCAGGGTCACGCCTTGCACCTGATCGGACTGGTCTCGGACGGCGGGGTCCACTCGCAGCAGCGTCACCTGAACGCGCTGCTGCGCCTGGCCGCGCAGCACAACCTCAAGCGCGTGTATGTTCATGCCTTTCTCGACGGCCGCGATACGCTGCCCACCAGCGGAGCCGGTTACCTCCAGGAACTGGAGCAGAAGTTCACCGAGTATGGCGTCGGCCAACTGGCCAGCGTCAGTGGCCGCTACTACGCCATGGACCGCGACTTGCGCTGGGAGAAGATTGCCAAGGCCTTTTGCGCCATGGTCAAGGGCGATCCAACTGGCGGCAGGTACAGCGACCCTGTCAGCCGGGTCAAAGAGAGCTACAACAACGGAGTCACCGACGAGTTCATCGAACCCTTTGTTTGCGTCGATGCAGGCCGGCGCCCCATCGGCCTGATCGCGGAGGGCGATGCCGTCATCTGTTTCAACTTTCGCGCCGATCGAGCCCGCCAGATCACCCGGGCTCTCACTCGCCGCAGCGGCCTCACCGCTGACGCCGGCCTTGGCCTTCCCCGGGCCGCGGAGTTGAACGAAGAGATTCCCTTGCATACCGTTCCTGCCCACCTGCACTACGTCATGATGACGCAGTACGATCCCAAGTTCACTCTGCCCATGGTGATTCCACCCGAGAGCATGGATAACCTCCTGGCCAATGTGATGGCTACGGCCAATCTGCGCAATCTGCGTGTTGCGGAGACGGAGAAGTACGCTCACGTCACCTACTTCTTCAATGGCGGAATCGAAAAGCCGTTTCCCGGAGAGGACCGGGAGCTGATTCCTTCCAAAAAGGTCGCCACTTATGACCTGGCTCCGGAGATGTCGGCCGAAGGCATCGCGGACGTGGTTGTCAAATCGATCAACGACACGGCCTTCGACGTGATCATTGTGAACTTCGCCAATGCGGACATGGTGGGTCACTCCGGCAAGATCGAGCCCACGGTCAAGGCGGTGGAGGCCATTGACGTTCAGCTTGGGAGGATCTACAAGGCCGTCCAGCATCACAACGCCAACTGGATCATCTCCGCCGATCACGGCAACGCCGAGCTGCTGATTGACCCCGTCACAGGTGGCCCGCACACCGCCCATACCACCAACCCTGTGCCCCTCATCCTGGTCACCGACCAGGGCAAGAAGCTTAGCCTTCGCTCGGACGGTTCGCTGCGTGATATCTCGCCCACAATTCTCGGCTTGCTCAAGCTGGATCTGCCCCGGCAGATGACCGGAGGCGATCTGCGCATTCCGTTGGTGGAGGCCGCTGAAGCCGCAGAGTCATAGTCCAACTCCCCAGCAGATGCGCCTGCCGGAGCTCACGGGCCGCGCGGGACGCCGATTGAAGTTGGGGCATTGCGGTTCAACTGCGCGAAAGGGCGCTATCCGGCCGGGGTTTGTCGGTGCAGCCACAGGCGCAGCCGGCTCACGTTCAGGTTCAGCCGCTCAAAGGTGTAGCTCAGCATCTCGTGGGCAATCCGCTTGGCGGCATCCACCTGGTCGATATGGCCCAACGGTTCGCGCGGGCAGGTGTAGACGTTCAACCCCGCCCGTTTGCAGAGGAGCGCGATGCGAAACAGGTGCGTGCCATCGCTGACGACGATCAGGCGGCGAAGGTGACGCTGAGCCGCAATTCCGGCCAGGCTGGTTACCTGCTGTTCGGTATCGAAGGACTTGGTCTCGGCGATGATCTGGCCGTAAGGCACGCCGTTGGCCAGCAGGTAATCGCGCCCCACGCCGCCCTCAGTCTCTCCGGAGTCCTTCTCAAAGCCGCCTCCCAGCGTGATGATCAAAGGCGCCATCCCCTCGTCGAAGAGGGAGACCGCTTTGTCCAGCCGGGCGCGCAGCACGGGAGAAGGTCTTCCCACATACTCGGCCGCGCCAAACACGGCAATAGCGTCCGCCGGCCGCGCGTTGTCGAGCCCCGCGGTGGCCACGATCTGACGGTAGACCCAGGTGAACCATCCCGTGGCGGCCAGCAGCAGCGCCAGCAGCGCCCAACGCAGCCAGTGGATGCCTCCCGATCTGCGCCCGGTTGGCCGGGTCCCAACCGCCATCTCCGCACTTCCTTGGTTCCCCGGTTTGGCTGCTACGGTATCCATGGGTTGCGCGACCAACCTTAAGTATGCCGCGACAGGCCGTGCGGAATCCAGTTAGCGCCCGACGCCACGCTTCCTCCGTTGCTTTTGGAGATTTGGATGCTTTTGGAGATTTGGGCCCTCCGCGGGCGAAGAGCCGGACTCCGGTTGATGCCTGGGTTGCCATGCCCCGGCATGCGCACCGGTTGGTGAGTGAACGGCGCAGGCAGACGGCTTGTCCGCCACGGTTCTCGCCGGCAAAATTCTAGTGCTGCAGGGCGAGCGCGATCTCATAGGTCGGAATGGCGCCCTCGCGCAGGATCGTCCAGGAGTTTCCGCCCCCGCTCAGATCCACGATGGTGGTAGCTACCGTGCGGGCGGTCGGCCCGCCGTCCACAATGACGGGGATCTTGTCTCCGAACTGCTCCCGCACGCAGGCGGCGTAGGCGCACTCGGCGCGGCCGCTCAAATTCGCTGAAGTCGCCGTGATGGGCAGCCCCAGAGAGCGCACAACGCTCCGGCAGATCTGCGCTTCGGGAACCCGCAGGGCCACGTTGCCGGTGTTCGCGGTGACACGCAATGGCAGTTTGCCGCCCGCCTTCACCACAATCGTCAACGGCCCCGGCCAAAACCTCTCCGCCAGTCTGTCGAAGGTCGTGTCGATCTCGCGCGCCAGTTCATAGGCCTGGGCCACGTCGGAGAGCAACAAGGAGAGAGGCTTGTGCTTGGCCCGCGTCTTCAGCTCATAAATCCGCTCGACCGCGCGCAGATTCACCGGGTCGACCGCCAATCCGTAAAATGTGTCTGTGGGCAAAGCCACCACATCGCCGCGTTGCAGTGAAGCGACAACCTGAGAGACCAGGCGCGGTTCCGGTTCGTCTGGATGAATGCGGAGCATCTCAGCCTTCAAGTTAATCTTCCCCAGCAATGACTTTATCCCATATGCCTCCTGCAAAGCGAAGTCTCTGTTCGCATAGCTTCCCTGCAAACAGCGCTTACACTGGATCTCAGCGATATCCGACCAACCACAGAGCGCGGCGGCTTGATTCGGAATCTGCTTTGCGCCATGCCTGAAACTTTGCTCATCACCAGCAAGTCCAACGCTCGCGTCAAAGCTCTCCGCGCCTCCTTCAGCGGAGAGGCGGCGCGGGCAGGGGAGCGGCTCGGCGTGGAGGGAGAGCATCTCATCGCGGAGGCGATCCGCTCCGGTCTGGAGATCGAAGGTCTCTTTGTGCGCGAAGGTAGCCAGGGTTTGCTCGATCGCCCGGCACTGGCCACAGCCGCGGCCTGCGGCTGTTTCACGCTAAGCCGCGAGGTGTTCGCCGGCGCTGTGGAGACCGCCTCGCCCCAGGGCATAGCCGCCGTTGTACGCATTCCGCTGCTAACGCTAACCCGGCTGGCGCCGGAGGCAGTGGTTTTGGTTGTGGAGGCGCTGCAAGACCCCGGCAACCTGGGCACGCTGTTGCGCAGCGCGGAGGCCTTTGGGGTGCAACAGATGTATGTGACTCCCGAGACGGTGAATCCGTGGAACCCCAAGGTCGTTCGGGCCTCGGCCGGCTCGGTCTTTCGCGTCCCTTTGGCCCGCGCGCCGCTGGAGGAGATTGGTGACCAGTTGCAAGCACAGGGAGCCAGGCTCTATGCCGCCGTGGCCCAACCGCTCGGCGCGGCCTCCCTGCTGGAGACCGTCTTTGCTCCGCGAACGGCTCTGCTGATCGGCAATGAGGGAGCCGGCCTCTCCGCCCAGGCTCTCCGGCTGGCGCATCATAGAGTGTGCATACCCGTTGCGGTCGAGTCTCTCAATGCCGCGGTCGCCGGCTCCACGCTGCTGTATGAGGCCATGCGCCAGCGCGCGTGCGCTTCCTGCCCTCCACACAGAACTCCATGAGCCTCTTCACCCCCAACCCGGATTCAACCCGGCCTCCAGCGCAGTCCATCCCGCTGGCTGAACGCATGCGGCCACGGTCGCTCGACGAGTTCTTCGGCCAGTCGCATCTGCTGGCTCCGGGAAGGCCGCTGCGCCTCCAGATCGAATCCGATGACGCTTCTTCGCTGATCTTCTGGGGTCCGCCGGGGTCGGGCAAGACCTCGCTGGCCAAGATCATCGCCCTTCGCACCTCCGCTACCTTCATCGAGTTCTCCGCGGTGCTGTCCGGCATCAAGGAGATCAAGCAGGTGATGGCGGACGCGGAGAAGGCTGCCTCGTTCGGATCCCGCACCATTCTGTTCATCGACGAGATTCATCGCTTCAACAAAGCGCAGCAGGATGCCTTTCTTCCCTACGTGGAGCGCGGCAGCATCCGGCTGATCGGCGCCACCACGGAAAATCCCAGCTTTGAGATCAATGCGGCGTTGCTCTCCCGCTGCCGCGTCTACACGCTGCGTGCTCTGGAACAGCCCGAAATCCTTGCCCTGCTGCAGCGCGCCCTGGCTGAGGGCACGGGCAAATCTCCACAAGACGCGCGGGGGCTGGGCAACCTTCCCTTCAGCGCAGAGACGAAAGCTTTGGAGGCCATCGCCAGCTACTCCAGCGGCGACGCGCGCTATGCCCTCAACGCCCTGGAAGTTGCCGCCAGGCTGGTTCAGGACCGGGGTGAGACGGTCCTCACCCTGGACATCGCATCCGATGCCCTGCAGCAGCGCGTTCTGCTCTACGACAAGAGCGGTGAACAGCACTATGACATCATCTCCGCGCTGCACAAATCAGTTCGCAACTCCGACGCCGATGCCGCGCTCTACTGGCTGGGCCGCATGCTGGCCGCCGGCGAAGACGCCATGTATATCGCCCGCCGCATCGTTCGCATGGCGGTGGAAGACGTTGGCTTGGCAGCGCCCGAGGCGCTCAATCTCTGTCTCTCGGCCCGCGACGCCATGCATTTTCTGGGTTCTCCGGAGGGGGAACTGGCGCTAGCCCAGGCCGTTGTCTATCTGGCGCTCGCTCCCAAATCCAATGCCGTCTACAAAGCCTACGGAGAGGTTCGCGCCGAGATTGAAGCCAGCCCTGCCGAACCCGTGCCCCTGCACCTGCGCAACGCTCCCACCCGGTTGATGAAGCAGTTGGACTACGGCAAAGGCTACCAGTACGCCCACGATGTCGAAGGCAAGGTGGCCGCGATGCCGTGCTTGCCCGAGGGGCTTCTCAACCGCCGCTTCTATCACCCCACCGGCGAAGGTCGCGAGAGGCTTCTGGCCCAACGCATGGCCGAGATTGCTCGTCTCCGCGAGCGGGGGTCCGGATCCAACTCTGGTACGTGAAGCAGCATCGTGCGCCCGCCGCTCGGATGCGCGATCCGAGAACAGGATGGGTCCGGCAGGAAGTTGCCGCTGAGCGCATAACGATCGGCATCGGCCGCTCTGCCTCTGCCCCATCCTGAGAACGTTGCGCGGGTGACTCAATCTCCGTACTTCACACTGCAGCCGTAAGGCCGGGTGACAGGAGTCTGGACCGGTTCCCCTTTCATTGCCTCCTGCAACGCCGCGCTCACATAGTTCGTTGCTCCCTGCAGGCTGGCCGGGTCCGGCGTCGGGCGGTCGTCGATCGCGCCCTCATAGATCAGCTTTCCCTGCGGATCGATCACGAACATATCCGGCGTGGTTTTGGCGTCATACAGCCGCCCGATCTTTCCGCTTGGATCCAGAATGACCGCTGTCGGCGCGGCGTGCATCTTGCGCAGGTAGGCGTTCTCCAGCTCCGGCGTCGCGTATCCCTCCTGCCCCGGCGCAGAGGAGATCACCGTAAGCCATATCACCCCCTTGGCCGTCCACTCCTTTTGCAGGCGCTCCATGTTGCCGCTACGGTAGTGCTTGCGCGTGTAGGGGCAATCCCGGTTGGTCCATTCCAGAACCACGTACTTGCCTCGGTACTGCGCCGGCGTCTGTGTTTTGCCGTTGGAATCCACACCATGAAACTCCGGGGCGGCGTCTCCCGGCTTCAGCGCCAACGCGCTCAGTGGAATCATCGCCAACCCTGCCGCTACCAACCATCCGCACAGTGACTTCTTCATTGTCAGGACCCTCCTTGACGCTTGATTCCGGGCGCTCTGCTCAGACGGGCCGCCGCGAGATTCGGCTTCAGCGCGATTTCGCGGTCTGCGAGCCCATCGGCCGGGCGTCGGTCCGTATGGCTTTCAGTACGACCTGCTCGGTGAGAACCTCGGGCAGGACATCCGGATTGGAGATCGTGCCCGGAGGATAGATCACATAGGTAGGAACACCGCTTCTGCCCAGCGAGGACAACTGTTTGGTGATCATTGGATCATACTGCGTCCAGTCCGCCTTGAGAAGCTGCATGTGGTTCTTTCCCAGCGCCCGCTCCACCGCGCCAGACTCCAGCACAGCCCGCTCATTCACCTGGCAGCTCAAGCACCAGGCCGCCGTGAAGTCGATAAACACTGGATCCCCAGATGCCCGAGCGGCCGCAAAGTTCGCCTGGGTGTAAGGCTTCCAGACCAGCGTATCCACTGCCGGCCGGTGTAGCGGCAGCGCCAGGGCAGCGGCAATCAGGAGA
>JAKART010000342.1 GCA_021819255.1 Acidobacteriota bacterium | reverse complement strand
GGATCAGAATCAGACCTCCAACAAGCTTTATGGCAGCTTCAAGTTTCCGGAGACCTACGTAATCGACCCGCGGGGCATCATCCGTAGAAAACTGATTGGAGCGCAGGACTTCACCAATCCTGGATTTGAAAGATATCTGAAGAAACTTGGCGCCTGACCGTCTGCCGCCGGCATCTGACCACGACCCGCCCACGGCGCCCACCCCGCTGATAAGATCGAAGATTATGACACAGCTCGATGTGATGTACCTGTACGGCGAGGGGCCCGGTGAATCCGCGATGAGGGCTTTGGGGCAGATTCGCAAAGTTTACGGAGTCCGTGTTGTGGAACTTCGCGAGGCAGAGAAGACGATTCGCGTAGAGTACGACGCCACACGGTTGTCCGAACCAACGATCCGCGAACTGCTGCGCCGCGCGGGGATCGACGTACTGGAGCAGGTCTCGTTGATTCCGGCTCAGCCGGAGGCCGCAGCTCCGGCGGCAAGCTGAGAGGACACCTCAGAGAACAAGGCGCAGGTTGCTTGGGAGGGCGGCTTCGGTTATTCTTACCTAGTTGCTTCCATGCAATGTGCGCCCGTAGCTCAGCTGGATAGAGCGCCTGGCTACGAACCAGTAGGTCGGAGGTTCGAATCCTTCCGGGCGCACCATTCTTGAAGGCTGCTCGACCTTCCCGCAGCCCTTCTGCCTTTTCATTCCCAGATCGTTCTTTTCGAAGCCTACCTCGTCCCCATCGCAGCGGGATCTCGGGTTCCGGCAGGTGTATCGACCCTCCACTCGGACCCTCCTTTCCATTGAAGGCCATAAAAGCCGGTCTTGATGCCGGCAGTGGAGAGATCACCTTCGGTGCAGCCGGAAGAGGCGCCCCCCCCCCCCGCCTGAGTAGACGGGCAGATGGCCATCGTCAAAGGCTCCGTATCCGCCGGCGGGTCACCCGTCTCGGGACAACCCTCAACCGCCAGGCTTCTGCAAACAGAAGGCCCTTATTTCCAATAAGAATTTGGAATTGGACGCCGCAGGGCAGGATTCGAGATCCTCACTTCAGGCAAGTCGGAAGAGCATCGTTCGGAGGAGGGCTCATGAATCGATACGCTGACGAAGTGAACTCTGCACCTGCGCCCCCTATGACCGTCAGACAGCGCATCTTTGTGGGGCTCTTGCTTTTGGCCGCCCTGCTCATTTCCTGCTTTGTGGTCCGCTTTGCAAACCTTACCATCTCTTCCACATCCACCGCTGTCCCTTCACACGGATGGCATGAGCCGCCGGCTGCGAGGACCATGGCCGTATGAAGACCAAGGGTCGCTCCCCCTCCAGCCCAGAGAGACGCATCTGCGTGGAACGGTTGCGAATCGTCGCGCTGCGGGCGAGCGCAATGACTCCTGGAGATTTTGGGAGCGCGCCAAGATGCCGAAGATGGAGTCTCGCAAAAACCGCAGTTTTATCTCAACCCGAACAGAACACATCAGAAGATCTTTCTTTCAAGGAGAACCAGCATGAAAAACGTAACCCGTAGGTCTTTTGTCTCCGCTGCCGCTGCCGGCATGACGGCGATGGGCCTCCTGAGCAGCTCCGCACCCGCCGCGGAGTCACAACTTGTGTGGACCAGCGCGGACTGGAAGATCGCAGAGTTCAATCGGCTGGTCAACGATTCTGCCCGGATCAAACAGGTCTATGATGTGGTTCAGATTGGGGACGGCAAGTTCCTCAACAACGTCAAAAACTCCCTGAACGGCCTGCATTTTGGCTTCGGTGTCGCCAAAGAGCAGATCAAGGTCGCCGTGGCCATGCATGGGCCTGCGAACATGCTCAACTTCGACGATTACGTATGGAAGAAGTATCCAATCGGAGAATGGCTCGGTGTCACGGATCCGGCAACCGGCCAACCGGCGGCGAGGAATATTTACTACCCGGCGGCAACCCTCCCGGCAGACCAGACCCCTTCCACCGATCCTGACAATGAGCACTCCATCTACCAGGAGAAGAGCATGCAGGATCTGCATAGGCGTGGCGTGCAATTTCTGAGCTGTCACACGGCCACCGAGGAACAGGCGCGCGCGCTGGTGCAGAAGTACAAACTCTCCCAATCGCCAGAAGAGATTGTGAAAGACATGCTGGCGCATACCGTTCCCGGCACCCTGGTAGTTGCTTCCATGGTCGCGGCCATCGCCCTGCTGCAGGCGGAAGGTCACTACACCTATATCACCGTCTAATTTTTCAGAAGAGGCAATCGAAATGTCACTGTCTACAAAACTTGTTTCTGCTTTTTGGGCGATCTCCTTGGCGCCGTTGGCTCTCTCCCAGGCAAACCCTCCCTGGAGCAAGGGAGCCAACGACCCGGCAGCTCAAAAAGGATACGTCTTTCACGTGCAGGATGTGGACAACATTCCGGATCTCCACGGCAATCCCTGTAACGCGAAGCTGGTGATCCTTATCGGCGGCAATCAGTTCTTTGTCCTCCCTGAACTGGTTGCGGCTTTTACAAAGCAGCACCCCGAGGTTGCCGGGCACATCTTCTACGAGACGCTTCCGCCGGGAATTCTGCGCAGGCAGATCGCGGCTGACGGGACGCTCACGCTCGGCAATCTCACCCTCCAGATCAGGCCGGATATCTATGAGGCTGGAAAACGCGTTGTTCATCAGATGAAGCACAACGGAGAATTGAGCGGCGTGGTGGAGTATGCAACCAACAATCTCGAAATCATGATTCCCTCGGGGAACCCACAGCACATCGCATCGCTCAACGATCTGGCGCATCCGGGGCTTCGTCTCTCGATGCCAAATCCGGAGTGGGAGGGCGTCGCAAACCAGATTGCCGCTTCCTTGCGCAAGGCTGGAGGGGAACCGCTCTATCAGGCCGTCTATCAGGAAAAAGTGAAAAATGGACAGACGACCCTCACCGAGATTCACCACCGCCAGACTCCCACGCGAATCATGAAAAAGCAGGCTGATGCAGGCGTGACCTGGGCCTCCGAGGTCCGTTTTGAAGAGAGAATTGGAAATCCGATCGAAGGGATAAAGATCCCCGACGCTGAGAACGTGACCGCAGTCTATGCCGGCGGCGTGTTGCGAAACGCTCCGCACCCCGCCCTTGCCGCGCAATGGCTTGCCTTTCTCAAGAGCACGGAGGCTCAGAGCATCTATCACCAGTATGGATTCCGCTCATTGCCGGCATCTTCACACTAGGAGAATGCAATGCAGGTAGCGCGACCGAATCGAATGCGAATGGCGATTCTTCCGATCATGGTGCTGGAGTTCAGCCTTTTTGCGCTCGCTTGCTCGAGCTCCTCCAGCCCACCCGTCCGGGCAGCCTCAGCCGGCGTATCTGGCGGCGTATCACCCTCCCAGAAGAAAGGGTTGATCCATCAAGGAAAGCTGCTCTTTGATCAAACGCCGAAGGAGGCCCCCGATTATGTGGGTAACAAACTTTCCTGCAGCGACTGTCACCTGAGAAGCGGGACGGAGGCGCATGCCGCCCCGATGACCGACCTTGCCGGAGCGTTTCCGCAGTTCAGCAGGCGCGCCGGGCACATCATCTCGCTTCAGGACAGGATTCAGGAGTGCTTTGTGCGCAGTGAGGCAGGCCACCCACTGCCCGCCAATGGCCCGCAATTGATGGCCATGGTGGCCTACATCGATTCAGAT
>JAKART010000341.1 GCA_021819255.1 Acidobacteriota bacterium | reverse complement strand
CCCATCTTATCCCTCTCATCCTGGATGTCGCCCTGGGCCGGCGGCAGAAGATCTTCATCTTTGGGGACGACTATCCCACCCCGGACGGCACCTGCATCCGCGATTACATCCACGTATCGGACCTGGCCGACGCCCACATTCTGGCTCTGCGGGCTCTTTCCAGCTCTGACCGGATGATCTACAACCTGGGTAACGGCAACGGATTTTCGGTTCGCGAGGTGATCGAATCGGCGCGCCGCGTGACGGGTCACCCGATCCCGGCTGAAGTCAAGCCTCGGCGAGCGGGCGACCCGGCCCGCCTGGTGGCCAGCTCCGCCCAAGCCAAGTCCAAGCTGGACTGGCAGCCAAAGCACCCCGATCTGGACGACATCATGGCCAGCGCCTGGGCCTGGCACCAGCAGCGCTATCCGCGATAGATCTTCTGACCCCTTGCGCCTGGGCTACCGCCTGGAGCGTGAGCGCCCGCAATGCTTGCTCCGCCCCCGGCGGAGCAAGCATCGGCTCAGGCGTGAGGGAAGATGGGCGTGGCGTCGGCGGCGCTGGCAATCAGATACTGCTCTTCTTCCGGCGTAATGGGCTTGAAGTTCTGCGCCACATACATCGCCAGCGGGAAGTAGCGCTCATCCCCGGGCGGAATGGCCGCGGTGATGCGCTGGGAGAGCGTCCAGCGCAAGGCCAGCGCAGCCTGCTCCGGCAGCGAGCAGGGCTCATACCACTCCTTGGGATTCGGCTTGTTTGTGCCGGTGATTCCCTCCGCCCACCTCGATTTGGCCATGGCTTTGATCGCCAGCATCCCCGCGCCCTTTTGATGCGCGCGGGCGATCACCTGCGGCCCAAAGTTCCGCTTTGAGGTGAGAACGAAGTTGATGGGGAACAGGACGGTATCGAAGTCGAAGCGGTCCAGCATCGCCAGCGCGGCCTCTTCCGAGTGAGCCGAGAAGCCAAGATAGCGAACTTTTCCCGCCTTGCGCGCGGCCAGAAACGCCTCCTGCGCGCCGCCCGGACCCATGATGCGATCCACATCTTCGAGCGTGGTCACCGCGTGATGCTGGTAAAGATCCACGTGATCGGTTTCCAGCAGTTGCAGGGATTGATCCAGCGCCGCCGCGGCCTCTGCCCGGTCACGCTTGCCGGTCTTGCAGGCCAGGAAGAATTTGTCGCGGTAAGGCTTCAACGCCGGCCCCAGCCTGGCTTGCGCATCGCCGTAGCTGGGGGCTACGTCCACATAGTTGATGCCCGCATCGTGCGCCTGGGCCACGGTGTTGTTGGCCACAGCCTGCTCGGCATTCATAATGACAATGCCGCCCAGGCCAATGATGGAAAGGCTCTCGCCGGTCTTGCCCAAGGGGCGCTTGGGAATCGGCTGAAAGCCTGCGCCGGAAGGTATCGGTGACGCTGTGGCTGCGGAAAGGCCTGGAGCGGCCGCCATCCCAGCCGCCAGGGCACCGGTTTTGAAGAAGCTTCTACGATCCATCTCATCCTCCTCTGGTCAAGGAAGCTGTTCCATCCGCTGCCAGCATTCGCAGCGCTGATAGGCACCCCGAAGGGGCGCAGTGTGGTGGAGCCTTCATGATCGCCCCAGCGGGCTAAACCGCCGGGGTGAGATGCTGGTCGGGGCCGCGGCGTCGCTTTACGCCTACCCTGAAAACAGTATAGAAGAGGCTTTCAAAGGCGGCCTCATTGAAGTTTCAAAAGATCGAGCTCCAGAACCTGGCCAACCAGCCGCATGCACCCCTGTCGACGCGCAAGAGCCGGGTGATGCCCCGCACCCCGGCCGGGTTGGCCTTGATCGGGGCACTCGGCAGCTTGCTTCTGCGTTCGCCGCGCCGCCCATGCCGCGGCTTCAGGGCTGGGCGATTCGAATCGCCTGGCCGGCGCCGCGCAGCGCATACTCAACCCCTTCGGCCGGCAACACCAGCACATGCCAGGGCAACAGCGTGGTGGAGCCCTGCTCGCCGGTCACGGACAACTGCTCGCTTAGCGCAAACAGCATCTGCATCTTTTCCTTGAAGCCGAGAGATCGCTCCTGGCCCGACATCTCGAAGCGGTCCACCACAAAGTACTCTGAGGCGACGAGCCTCTCAAATCCATCCCTGGCTACCGGGGTCACCAATCCCGCCCGGCTCGAAGTGCGCGTAACCGCGAGACCGGCATCCACGTGAAGCTCCCGCGGACGGCCGAAGTCATACAGCCGATAGGTAATGTCGCTATACTCCTGTGTCTCCAGAATCACCATCCCAGGGCCAATCGAGTGGACCGTGCCGGCATCCACGAAGACCATGTCCCCGGTCTTGACGGGAAGATAGTTCAGCATCTGTTCCAGCGTTCCGGCTGCGATCGCAGCGCGAATCTCGGCCTCCGGAAACTGCTCCCGAAAGCCCAACGCCAGCTCCGCTCCGGGCTCGGCCGAGAGCACATACCAGCACTCGGTCTTGCCTCGCCCTAAACCCAGGGCCGCAGCCTGGGCGTCATTGGGATGCACCTGCACCGAGAGCTTCTCTTGCGGAAAGAGAGTCTTGATGAGCAAGGGAAACTGCGCCGAATCCCCGCCGGCAAACTGGCTGGGAAAGCGCCGTGTCATCTCGGCCAGGGTGAGGCCGGCGTACTCTCCCTTATCCACCAAGCAACTCTCGGCCGTCAGCCAGGCCTCGCCCACCGGTTTGCCCGACTGCGGCTGCGGATACCATCGGGGCAGGCTCTGCACTCCCCAAATCCGCTCGGAGAAGAACGGCCGCAACGAAACGGGCCCAATCAACCCTCCATCCGAATGCAACGCTTCTTTTGGCATCAATCCTGAACCTCCCTGAAGACCGGCGGCGCGCCACTCGCGACCCCGCCATGGGTAGGCTACTATGTGGGAACGCTTTCCCCACCTTCAAAACTCAAACACAAGCTCTGTAGCCGTGTGCGGGCGGTGGCGCAGCCGACGCCACGGCCACCGAGAGAGTCCAAGCAAGATCCAGCCTCCAGGGGTCCAGCTTCCGGGGGACCCAGCCTCCAGGGGATCCAGCCTCCAGGGCTCGATCTTCGCCTGGGCGGAAAAACATCGCGGCGGAGATGCGACCGCAAGGCAGGGAGACGGACGTTGCGGTCTCCAAAGCCACTACTGACAGCTACCGATCCACACGGCGTCGCCCTGAGCCTGAAGGTGCAACGTCCCTGCCTGGATAGCGGCGGAAGATTCACCCAGATGGATGTCAGCCGGTCCCAGACGGCAGCCCTCCATCCAGGTAAGCTTCAGGTCCACATCCAGCGTAGCGGGCTTTAACGGCGAAGCGCTCGGCGCGGAGGCCGGCTGGCGATGCAGCGCGACCAACACTCTTTGGGCTGAGCCGGAGCAGCCTTGCTCCGCGGCGTGGCCCGCATCCCGCAGATAGACCATCCAGTCCTGGTTGCCGGCCAGCACCTGCTCGGCTCCGCAGCCAAGCGCATCATGAGCCTGCCGGAAGGCATCCAGCTTCGCCACCCAGCGAAAGGTCTGCTCTTGCACCGGGGTTCTTCCGGAGGCGACAAAGGCGTTCTGCGCAGCGCCGGGAAACCCTCCCGGAAAGTCGCTCCGGTTGTCGGGATCCCCGCCACCCTGCATGGCGATCTCATCGCCGGAGTAAATCTGCGCCATGCCGCGGCTGGTGAGCACATAGGC
>JAKART010000340.1 GCA_021819255.1 Acidobacteriota bacterium | reverse complement strand
GGTTTCAACCAGCAATTGGCGAGTTTGAACAACGGGATCGCTTCGGCAGCCAATCCAGGCCCGCCAATGCCGCAACCCACTGCGGCGCAGCAACAGCAATTGCTCGCGCAGCTCAACCAGCCGCAGGCCCAACTGGCGCTTCGAACCGCAGTCCGGCAGGCAGCGCCGACCATGCGGAAGGTCCTGCAATTCCTGGCCTGCTACCCGGGCCTGAACCCGCAGAAGTACCTTCAGCAGTACGTCGTCGCGAACGACGCCGTCACGCTCTTTTCCGCACCCATCGCCGGGATGCGGTACGCCTCGAAATCGCAATGCGTCAACATCACGCGGATCGGCGGCTGGCGCATGAACGCCCTCAACGCTTTCAGCTTCAACGTGGTGTATACATCGGCGCTGAGTGGCGAAGATGTCACGATGCAGTACGCCATGGTCAAGGGTGCGGATGGCGCGTGGCTATTCACGTACGAGTAGGTGGATCCACCTCACCGCCTTGCCGGCGGTGAGGTCCGATCAACGGCGCTTCCTCGGGCCGTATCAAAGCGATCAGAACTGACCACAGGGGGATCACCATGAAGTGTGCGACACACCCAGGCAACGACGCGGTGGCAACTTGCCAGGGATGCAGTCGAGGGCTCTGCCTCGAATGTTCCAAACGGTTCAACGTCATGAAATGCGCGGAATGCCTACTGCGCGATAACAGTGCCTACAGGAAGCGGCTCAAAAGAGAAATTTTTCTGCCCATTATCGGCGGCTTGGTGCTGGCCCTGCTCTTTGCAATCTATGCCTATGAGCAAATTCCTATGCACGGCGTGTCCGAGGTCCTCCAATTCATCGCCTTTATGCCACTTATTGCTCTCATCGCTGTTTCCATTCCGTTCGGCTGGCGGTTCATCCGAAACTTGCGATCCAAACAGGCAGGCGGCACCGGCGTCTTCTTTTTCAACGCCCAAGGCGCGGTATTAATGTACTTCTTTGCCGTATTTTTTTACTTCTTAGTCGCATTAGCTTCAATTCCAATTGGCCTCGTCGTCGGCCCTTGGCAAATATGGAAAAACTTGCGAAAGATCAAGTCCATCGACAAAACCGAGAGGGATGTCCAGCGAGGGCTGATCTGAAAGCTGTGCTGGAAACCATAAAGTGTCCGTTTTGGCCACGACGTCCAGCCGCTTTTGAGTAGCACCGCGGTTTGGGGCAGATCGCCAATTGTCGCAGGAAATTCGAGCGTCAACTCCTGGCCGAACCTTGCCGCGAAGCCGACGTTGCGAACGGCGCTCTGCGGGTTCACAGTCGACCCGATGCAGCCGTTCGCAGCGATGACTCATCTCAACTTTGAGCAGGTCCGAAAAACGGCAGGCAGGTCACAACCGCATCGCATCGACAACACGCGCTCCCTAAGAACAACGCAATGATTGGCAGTGGCCCGAAAGCCGGGGCAAAAGCGTCATGCGCCCGGGGTTGATCGGAAGTCTCTTACGGAGTAGCTAGACGGCGAGACGGCTGCACACCACCTGCGCTACAAATTGCAACGTCCCAGCCGAAATGCCAGCCACAAGAGCGAGCCACGGGCCGCTGAGGTTGAACGCTCCAGTGGCGATGGCAACGGCGCAGCCTGCGCCCAGCGGGCCGAGCAGCGACCACGGGAAGCGCGGCTTTTGGGAGTAACCAGTGCGGCGTACCAGCACATGTGTCGCGAAGCCAAGCACCGCCACGAACGCTAACAGCAAGATGATTGAAATGAGCCAAGGATTCATATGCATTGAACCTACGTGCGCCCTCTAACGCTTGAGTTGAGCGGCGGCGGAGCCGTCCGCCTCGAACGAGTAAAAAGAGACTTCCT
The DNA here is from genome assembly GCA_021819255.1 of Acidobacteriota bacterium. Lineage (GTDB taxonomy): Bacteria > Acidobacteriota > Terriglobia > Terriglobales > Acidobacteriaceae > Granulicella. Next base: position 1,815 of record JAKART010000340.1, on the reverse strand, counting down.
CCCCTTTCGGCCTCGAGGGCCATGATGGTGGCTGTCGTTGTTCCGCCTCATCGCGCGCGGTGCTCCCAAGCGCATGGCGTGGTTCGTTGAGATAGCCCACGACGCGCGATTCAGCTAGTCCCTTGTCGAAGTATAGGGAGCGTCAGGCGGCCGGCGTCACAAAGTCGTCCCGCATGCGGAAGGCGGCGGAGGAACCGCTCTCGACGAGCATGTCGAGCACGTACAGGATGGCTTCGCGCAGGGCCAGATCGCGCTTGAGTTCCAGCGGCCTTGCGTAAACATGCCGCTGGAGAAGAACCTCGAGCATGAAGACGGTGTTGGACTCGCGCAGCATGTCGGCAGGATTTCCGCGTCTGAGCGCATTCGCGACGCGCAGAAACGCGGCGGGCATAGAACGCTCGCCGATGTGGTAAAGGAAGCGGACGTAGCTATCCAGCACAATCCAGACTGGTGGCAGCGCGTCGAAGAGCGCGTCGACGTTGTGGGCGTGGCCTTCTAGGCTCTGCCAGTGACGGACGTTGTCCTTCCACCACAAAGTCAGGAAGATCGTCGACAGCACCTCGCTGCCGTGCGGGTGCTCCCTGTCTAGATGCGCAAGCCACTTGGCGCGCTTGATCCTCTCCGCAAACAGGGTCCACAGGAACCAGTAATGCTGCGTGTTGGGACTGCTGTCCTCGCTGCTGGTGAACCCCTGGATGACGCTGTGGACTTCGCGCGGGTGCCGGTCAACCGCATCGAGGATAGGCTGGAGTACTTGCTCGGCATCGGCATCTGACGTACGCATCACAAATTGCTGAATGTAGTCAGATATCGCGTGCTCCCCGTCGAAGTCCCGGTCGCGCCGGTCGGGAGAACGATCGTGCTCGCGGTTCCAGCAGTTGACGAGGTCTTCGCTGGCGCGCCTGTACACGGCCACGGCCAGAGGCTCGTTGGGAACCTGGCCGAGAATCGCGAGGACCTTCGCGTGCGCCTCGGCTCCGAATATCTCGGTGATGTCGAACCTGACGTGCGCATCTTCGGCGATTTCCCCTTCGGTCCAGAACCGCCTGCGAACGTCTGCGGCCGCTGCGGCAGAGATTGTGTCCGGCGTACGTCGCGTGTCGTAACGCTTCTTCTCCTCCGCGTTCCAGTCGCTGTCGGCAAGAGCGGCCTCGGTTGCGATGGCATTGACGGCGCGCAAGGCAAGAGCGGGGTTCGCGGTCCATAACTTGTTCATGCCCCAGGTGGCGTACCAACGGACTTCGTCGATCGGATGGGTTAGCGCGGCAATAAAGGCCTGGCGCACGCGCGGCGTCTGGGCTTCCGTCAGGGGCTTGGAGAGCAGCTGCGGCACGACGAAGGCACAGGGGCGATCCGCGAGCATCGAAAACCGCTGCCCGCGATCGACGGTTCCCCACAGGTCCGCGTGCTTGGAGATTTCGGAGCAGATGACGTCAATGCACCAGTCCTTCTCTTCCGGCGACATCTCCTCCCAGTGATCACGGACGCAGACGGCAGCCACAAATCCCGGAGCGTTACGGCTGTTGTCGGGTTGTTCCGCGGTGCGGTCCATTCGCTTGGCACTTGCCAGCTTCTCCCGCCACTGGGCGGGGTCGGCAGAGCAGGAGTCGCGCTGGAAAATCTGGAGGCCCCACTTGTAAACACCCAGACGGGCATTCATCTCGCCCATCTTCTTCGTGCTCTCGTCAATGAGTTGCTGAACTTCCGGAGCCGGAGGCTTGGGTTCGAGGCGGATGTAGTTCTTCGGAGGCGCCTCGCCGTCCCTCGCCGATGTCTCGTCCGCTGCTGGCTGGATATCGGCCACGTCGTACTGCC
>JAKART010000339.1 GCA_021819255.1 Acidobacteriota bacterium | reverse complement strand
CTACCGATGGGTGAGAAGTGGGTGTCCGTCGCTGCGGCGGAAGAGGGATGGAGTTCTGGATGCTACCGATGGGTGAGAAGTGGGTGTCCGTCGCTGCGGCGGCTGAGGGATGGAGTTCTGGATGCTACCGATAGGTGAGATGTGGGTGTCCGTCGCTGCGGCGGAAGAGGGATGGAGTTCTGGATGCTACCGATAGGTGAGATGTGGGTGTCCGTCGCTGCGGCGGCTGAGGGATGGAGTTCTGGATGCTACCGATAGGTGAGATGTGGGTGTCCGTCGCTGCGGTGGCTGAGGGATGGAGTTCTGGATGCTGAAGATGGGTGAGAGGCGGGGAGCTGCTGTTCTCAGGCAGTTCTGTCAGGCAGCGGAGGGTTCAGTCCGTGAAGCCGCCGCCTTGGTGCGCTCCGGTCAGCAGGTCGATGTGAAAGGGGACCTCGCGGTCGGTGTGCAGGTTCCATCCCATACCGTGCAGAGCTCCGTCGCGTACCTCGGTCATGGTCACACCCTCCCAGCTCAGCCGGGCGCTCTGCCAGCGCACGCCGCCCGCGTCCAGCGCCAGGACGTGATGAAAACCGGCGAGCAGCATCAGGCCGTCGGCTGGCGCGGCGAGCGCTTGCGTCACCGGGCGCAGGGGAAGGTGCAGGCAGTGCTCCGGCGCGTGGGTGTCGATGAGATAAGCGTAGCCTCCGGCCAATGCGAGCAGGTCCGTCGGGCGAGGGCAGGCGAAGATCCCGCTGGGCAGCGCGGGGTTCTGGAAGCCCAGGGCGCAGGTGGCCAGGAAGCCGCCGGGGTGGGGCGGGTCGGTTCCCAGCGGCGTCACCTCCAGCAGCAGGGCTCCGCGGCCCAGCGCGTCTTCTTCGCCAGGAATCGAGCGTGGATAGACGTACTGGCGCGCGGGCAGGATCAGGGGAGGCGTGGCGAGGATGCGCGCGCGCCAACTCTGGGCAAAGGCCTTGTCCGCAGCCTTGCCCGCCGCGCTCGGAACCGGATCTCCGGCCGGGTTGGCGGGGTCGTCTCCAGGCCGACTCATCGCAGATGCTCCCAGCCGTGGGGTTGAAGCTCAAAGCGATCTTCGCCCATGCAGAGGGTCATCTGGGGCCGATTCTTCCGCGCCGGAACCATACGGCCAATACGATGTACAGGGACGCCGGCGATGGAGCGTGGAACCTTGATGGAGGGCGCGGCGGTGAAGAGCAGTTCGTAGTCTTCGCCGCCGTGCAGCAGGGCCTGGATCTGGGCGCGCTGATCGAGCGCGGCCGCCAGGGGATGCAGCGGAAGCTGGTCGAGATCGACCTCGGCGGCCACGCCGGAGGCTGTACACAGGTGGGCAAGGTCGGTCGAGAGGCCGTCACTCATATCGATGCAGGCGGTGGCCAGCCCCCGGCGCAGCAGAGCTTGCCCTACGGCCAGGCGCGGTTCAGGAAACAGGTGCGGATGGCTTCCGTCGGGTTGCGCACGGCGAAAGCGGGTTGGCGCAGCCTCCAGCGCCGCCAGCTCCGCGGCTGCTCCCCCCAGAGCGCCGGTGCAGTAGAGCCGATCGCCGGGCTGGACCTGTACGCCGGGCCGAGAAGGAACTCCGCCGGAGGCGCCGGAACGGCGCAGGGCACGGCCGGCAGGCGCAGTACCGATCAGGATGATGTCGGCGAGAATCTGGTCGCAGGGCGACTCCGAGGTGTCGCCGCCGGCCAGAGGAACCTGGAAGCGGCCGGCGAGCGCAAGCAGGCCGTCCAGAAAGCCGTCCAGCCAGCGCGGATCCCTGGCTGCAGAATGGGGCAGCGCGAGCGAGAGGAAGGCGGCCAGCGGCTTGGCTCCCATCGCGGCCAGGTCGCTGAGTCCGCGCGCGAGGGTGCGGTGCCCAACCGAGGCGGCGCTGTGCCAGTCGCGGCGAAAGTGCCGGCCCTCCAGGCAGAAGTCCGTGGTGACCAGAAGCTCCTGGGCCCCTTGACCCGAAGGGGTTCTTAGAATGGCGCAGTCGTCACCCATGCCGAGGGCGATCTGCCGCCACGCGGAGATGGAGGCCGGCGGATTTTGGCCAGCAGACTTCCCGAGGCGTTTCGGGAGGGTTTTCCCGAGGCGTCTCTGGAGGGTTTTCCCGAGGCGTCTCTGGATGCGTTCGATAATCTCTCGTTCGCCCAGAACGTTCCCCGAGGGTCCTCCTGCACGGCGGTTGGAAGGGTAAGGCACAGATTGCAGAGTACAACTTCCGCTGAGTGATGTGCAGGCCGCGCCATGTGCAGACCGGGTCATGTGCAGGCCGGGTCATGTGCAGGCCGGGGACGCAGGGATCACCTGCAGCCAACGCGCGGCCCGGCGCTTTCCACGGCTCTTGCGGGCGATCCAAGCGGTAGCGCCGTCTGTGGCCTGCCGGGACGCCGAACCGGATTCGAATTCTTCGCGAGCCCCGCAGCGGGACCGGAATCCGGACCGGAATCCGGGGTTGCCTTCAGGCGTTCAGCCCCTTAATATAGGAAGGTCGTCGGGTTCAGGTGCAGAGGCCAGCCATGGTCCGCGTCTCCGGCGCCCACCAGAAGTGCGGCTCAGTGTGGTTTGGGACACAGACGAACGCCGAAACCACTGAGAAGATCGTGCAGTGGATTGCCGAAGACAGAGCGGGCGCTCAAGCCGCGTCTGCTTGTAAGGGAACCGGTTCGCAATAAGGGAGAGGCTTTGCGGAAGCGATTTGTGGTCTATGTGACGCAGGCGGAGGATGGCGCGGTGGATCGCGTCGGCATTCCCATGCGCTACGTTTACATGTTTGTTGCGGCGGCGGTGGTAGGCGTGTTCTCCATTGCGGGGATGGCGGGATCCTACACGCGGATGCTGGTGAAAGCGGAGTCCGTCAACCGCATGCGCGATGAACTTGCGATGACTCGCCAGGACTATGCCGGGCTGGAGAAAAAGACCCATGAGAAAGAGGTGCAGGAGGCCAGTCTGGGCTCCCTGGCCTTTGAGGTCTCCGCGATCTATGGACTCACCACGGGAGAGCTGAACCGTATCCATGGGTACCACTCCCACCGGCCGGCGGCGCTGGAGGCGGCCAAAGCGCCTTTGAAGGATGACTCCAGCTTCAACGACGCCAGCTACTACAAGTCGCTGGACACGTTCTATGCCCTCAAGGCTACGGCCAGTGAGGGTCTTTCACTCCAGCCCTTCAATCAGAGTCTCGGAGTACGCAGCGAGTTGAGCAGTTTCGCCTCCATGGAGGATGTAGCCGTGGGCGGCAACGTGCCGGATATGTGGCCGATCATGGGCCCTATCACCAGCGGCTTTGGAGAACGCGAAGATCCTATTCTGGGTAACGGCGAGGGAGAGTTTCACAAGGGCGTGGACATCGGTGGAACTGATGGAACCCCAGTGCTCGCGCCGGCCGATGGGCGGGTGATCAAAGCTTCCCTGGCTGAAGGCTACGGCCGGGAGATAGAGATCGACCACGGCAATGGAATTATCACTCTTTACGGGCACCTGAGCGGTTATGACGTCATGGTGGGAGAGTCGGTTTTCAGGGGTCAGGTCATCGGCTACGTGGGACATAGTGGCCGCGCGACGGGTTCGCATCTGCACTATGAGGTCCTGGTGCGGGGGGTTCCGGTCAATCCGCACCACTACCTGCGCACCACCATGGCGCAACTCGGCGGCGCCGCAGCCCCCCACTA
>JAKART010000338.1 GCA_021819255.1 Acidobacteriota bacterium | reverse complement strand
CCTACGCGCGAACCTACCAGAACTCCACAGAACGACAAACCCATCTCGACTCCTGGCTCCACGATTACAACTTCCACCGCCCGCATGCTAGCCTCAACCTAAACCCCCCAGTCAGCAGATCAGCTCTGAGTCGGAACAACCTATTGAGCCTCCACAGCTAGGCCGGGAGCGGTGGGCTGGATCATCTGCTCAAGAACGACAGGCCAAAGGTCAAAAGCCCCACTGCGCGCAGCCTGGAACCTGAACGTGGACAAAGGCATCGCACCGATCAAAGGATGGAGCGGATGGCGTTGCGAGGACGCTCCGCGGGCGGCAACCAGTCGCCTGGAATGCCTCGAGGCTCGCCTCACAATCGGCCCTCTTGACTTCGCGCCGCCCCTGCATGGCCACATGGCAACGGCCAGTATCATCGAGAGCCCTCACGCCGGAGCATGCATCCCGGCTCGCCGCGTGCCCCTTTACCCGCCGGGCAGGACGGTCTTGCACTGGATCGCTTCGGCCTTGCTCAGGGCCAAGAAACGCGTCAACCGCATCCTTGGCCGCCAACACCTGGGGGACGCCATCCTCAACCTCGCTGCGACCGCCGGCGAGAAAGTTGTGCCGTAACGTCAAGCGAACCGCTGCCTTCCACCCCCAACTGCGGACGGGACTCTGCAGCGAGAATCTCTCTCCTCCAATTCGCCCCGGCCATCGATCATGTGTGGCGTATTGCATACAAGTTGCATGGGATCAGATACTTAGAGCTTCCGCTCTCCATTTGAGTGCAACGCAACCTCCAGCCATCGCAGGTTGGCGCAAAGATTTTTCTTGCATCAAGGCATGGCTTTGTGTATACAGGACAACATTCCAGTTCGGGACGAAATGGGTTCGGAGTGAGCTTAGTGCGCTGTCCAAGCTCCATTTTCCCTGCCTGCAGACAGCTCTCGATTCAAACCCATAGTTTTCAAAACATAACTTTTAGGAGGTTAATGATGAAAAAGCTCTTCTTGCTATCAGTCTTCCTGGGTGAATCCGGCCAACAGAGTTTCAATCTTCAAAGAGAAAGCCGGACCGCACGAATCAAGCTTTTCTTCGCCGGTTCTCTAGCCCTGCTCAGCCTGCTATGGATTCTGGCTCCTGGCGCTTTGCCGGCGCAGGTGACAACGGCGAGCCTGGTCGGGGTGGCCACGGATTCATCGGGCGCCGCAGTTGCCGGAGCAAAGGTGACGGCTGTGAACACCTCAACGAACGTTCCCACCAGCACGGTTACAGACTCACGTGGCCGCTACGCGCTGCCGGATCTTCAACCGGGCGGGCCGTACACCATCAGCGCCACGGCATCGGGATTCAAGACCGACGTACACAGCGGCATCCATCTCTCGATCAATCAGACCTCCACGGTCAACTTCTCATTCTCGGTCGGCTCGCTCTCACAGAAGGTTCAGGTGACAGGCGACGTAAACCAACTGCAAACCACCACCTCTTCGATGGGCCAGGTGATCAGTAACCGCTCAATCGTGGATCTTCCTCTCAACCAGAGGAATCCTTATTCGTTGATGTTCCTGGAGCCCGGCGTCACGGGATCTGTGGGTTTTCAGTACAACAGCCTCAATCTCTCGGTAGACGGCGGACGGCCGGGCAGCACCCTGGTTCTGCTGGATGGAATTCCGGCGACGACGCCCACGGTAGTTCCGATCACCAGCTTTGGGGCGATTCCCTCCGTGGACGCTGTTCAGGAGTTCAAAGTGATGCTGACCTCCTACCCCGCAGAGTTCGGGCGCAGTGGAAGCGGCATTGTGAACGTGATTCTGAAATCCGGTACAAACCAGCTCCACGGCAGCCTTTACGACTTTTACCGTAACGCCGGGATGGATGCGAATACGTACTTCGCCAACCACAATCATACCCCTTTGCCGAGTTTTCAAAGGAGCCAGTTCGGCGTGAGCGTGACGGGTCCGGTCCTCCTGCCAAAGCTCTACAACGGGAAAGATAAGACGTTCTTCCTGTTTTCCTATGAAGGCCTGCGGCAAGGGAGCGTCGGCGAGGTCTTCGCCACTGTTCCAACGCAGTTGCAACGAGAGGGAAATTTCACTCAGACCTTGGACGGCGCCGGCCAGCCGGTGACGATCTACGACCCCACGACGACGACGCTATCGCCAAACGGCACTTACACTCGCCAGCCCTTTCCCGGCGACGTTATTCCCGCATCCAGAATCGATTCGATCGCCGCGAAGGTGCTGAACTACTACCCGCTGCCGAACGTGCCCGGCACGGTCTCCGGCGAAAACAACTGGTTTGGGTCTGGAACCAACGTATTGAACATCAATACGTTTGACGCAAAGGTCGACCAGGACTTCAGCGCGAGGAACAGAATGTTTGTTCGCTACTCTCACCACGGAGTAACCCAACCGCCTCTCATCGTGTTTCCAAAAGCGGATCAGATCGGTGAGGGTGGAATCACCCAGGTTGAAAATCTGAACAGCGCATCCCTGGACTACACGCACACCTTCGGTACAAAGTTCGTCATGGAGATTCCGATCGGGTTTTCGCGGTCAGGGATCACGAACACCCCAATTAGTTTGGGCTTTGACCCGGTCGCCAACCTCGGCATGCCGCAGTACATCGACACCTATGCGGATGTTCTTCTCTTTCCCGGTTTCTGCCCCTCGAGTTATTACTGCCTTGGGGATGCGGGCTCCGGGGAGTACAACCGGATCGGCTTGAACATCTTTTCGTTCGGGATCAACAATACAACGGTGCTCGGCAACCATGTGGTCTCCTTCGGAGGAGAGAACTGGATTCTTCAAACCAATACAAATCAGTCCTACGATCCCACCGGTCAGTTCAACTTCAATGTTGAGCCCACGCAAGGTCCGGATGCCAACGTGGCGACTCTGAACGGCGGCAACTCCATCGCTTCCATGTTGCTGGGTATCGGGAACGGCGAACAGCAAAAGCATCAGGCAGATGCGGCGACTACAAGCCGGTACTTCGGTTTCTACGTTCAGGACGACTGGACAGTGATACCAAAGCTCACTTTCAACCTGGGTCTTCGCTGGGATCTTGAGATCCCCCGCACGGAACGTTACAACCGCATGGAGACCTTCGATGCCAGTCTTCCAACGCCTCTGGCGGCGGAGGCAGGATTGCCAGGATTGACGGGCGGAACTCTCTTTGTCGGCACGTCTGGAAGCGCCCGCCGCCAGTTTAAGCCACGCTGGTTAGACATCAGTCCCCGCTTTGGCTTTGCTTACCAATTGACCTCCACCATTGCGATTAACGGTGCGTATGGCATCTACTACAACCCCAGCTACCGCAGCGCGGGCGGCCAGATCGGGCAGGAAGGCTTTGGATCTTCAACGGTGTATACCGGAATGCCCAATGGCTTGACGCCTTCGGTATACCTTACCAATCCCTTCCCCAACGGAATCAATCTGCCTTCGGGGAGCAGTCAGGGAGCCCTCACGGGTATCGGCACGTCGTTCCTGAACCCGATCACCGGAGACAATGTAGTGCCTTACACGGAGAACTGGGACTTTGATGTCCAGAAGCAGTTGCCGCACGGCATCCTGCTCGATGCCGGGTATGTGGGAAGCCATGGAGTGCATCTGGTAAAGGGCGCGAGCACCGATTGGAACGCCGACCAGTTGACCACGACCGATCTGGCGCTGGGCACACAGTTGG